>CALJNE010000037.1 GCA_937982115.1 uncultured Bacteroidales bacterium
GAATAAATCATTATTATTTTTTAAGGATGATGAAAAAATTTTAATTGACGATGTTAAACAATTGATAAAAGAGAAAAATAGCACTATAAAAATCAGGAGGTTAGAGAAAAGTTTGAAAACCCACAGGTACAAAGTAGAGGAATTTAAAGAATTTATAAATCGGTTTATGCGAGGAGTCGCAACGAAGTATTTGCAGGTATATGCAAATTTTTATTCGTTTCTTCAAAGTTTAAAATCTGTTCCGAACTATTATAAGCTGTTGGAGGTGAGGTTGGCGTGGATAAAATATTTGAAGATGGAGGTTTTATATCAAGATTTTCTTCAACGAAATTCCATAAGTTTGGAATATTATGTCGCGATAAAACGAAAATGGAAATCTAAAAATATTAGGTTTAAAGTTAATTATGAGGAAAATTTGATAAACAACTATATTTAAAATCTTAAAGCTTTTAAGATAAACTAATTTGGTTTTATAGATTGCTTAAAAGATTTTGTTTTATCAAAAATCAAATTCTGTTTTAGTTAATAAAACTTGTAGATTTGGTGTCTTTAAAAAAAATACTCGTCTGTAACTGGACGATAAAAAGACAAATTTAATCCTATAGAGTTTTATAAATTAAAAATCAAAATAACAATTTATAGTTATCATGTAATTTGAAGTTTCAATATTAATGGTTGAATTTTGATTTTAGAGATAATATTCTGATAAAATTTTAAAATCGTTTAGTATTTGGTTGGAAGATATATAATTAATTGAAAATGCAAACTCATTTGATAAAAATTTACTAATATTGTAAGTTTTTTTGATGTAGAAGTTATGAAGATAAAAATTGTAAATAAATCAAAACATAAGTTGCCCGCCTACAGTACTGGGTTATCGGCAGGTATGGATTTAAGAGCCAATCTTGATGAAGAAGTGGTATTAAAACCTCTCGAACGGAGATTAATTCCAACCGGTTTGTTTATCGAGTTACCGGAAGGGTATGAAGCTCAAATACGTCCAAGAAGTGGATTAGCAGTAAAGTATGGCATTACTGTTTTAAATACTCCGGGAACAATTGATGCAGATTATCGAGGTGAGATTGGTGTAATACTTGTTAATCTATCTTCAGAAAAGTTTGTCGTAAGAGATGGGGAGCGTATTTGTCAGATGGTTATTGCTCGTCATGAGAAGGCAGAATGGGAAGAAGTTGAAATTTTAGCTGAAACAGAAAGAGGAGCTGGAGGATTTGGGCATACAGGTACAAAATAATAAATAGTATATGAAGATAATAATTCCAATGGCTGGTATGGGGACAAGACTAAGGCCTCATACCTTAACAGTTCCGAAACCATTAATTGTATTGGCTGGAAAATCTATTGTACAAAGGCTTGTTGAAGGGATTTCTAAGGTGTGTAGTGAAAATATTTCCGAAATAGCATTTGTTGTCGGCAATTTTGGATCAGAAGTTGAGCAGCAACTTTTGACTATTGCAAAAAATGTAGGTGCTCAAGGTAAAATTTATAATCAGCATCAGGCTTTAGGTACGGCACATGCTGTTTACTGTGCTGCAGAATCATTGTCGGGAAAAACTGTAATCGCTTTTGCAGATACATTATTTTATGCTGATTTCGCGATAGATAATGATGCTAACAGCACAATTTGGGTACAAAGAGTGCAAAATCCTGAAAGTTATGGAGTGGTTTGTATTGATGAAAAAGGATTTATTAAAGATTTTGTTGAAAAGCCTAAAAATTTTGTGTCTGATTTAGCAATTATCGGAATTTATTATTTCAAAGAGTCAGAAATTCTTCGTAAGGAGATTCAAAATCTGATTGATAACAGAATTATGGTTAATGGTGAATACCAACTTACTACGGCATTGGAAAATTTGAAAAATCAGGGATTAAAATTTAAACCTGCCGAAGTAAGAGAATGGCTGGATTGTGGAAACAAAAATATTACTATTTCAACACACAAGAGAATTTTAGAAGTTGAACAAGAATCCGACTATATTTCAGAAAACGCTAAAATTGTGAATTCAACTATAGTTAAACCTTGTTATATTGCTGATGATGTTATTATTGAAAATTCAATTATCGGTCCTTTTGTTTCTGTTGGAGTAAGCTCAAAAATAAAAGATTCCATAATAAAGAATTCTATTATTCAGAATAATTCCGATATATCCCAAATGTTGATACACAATTCTATGATTGGGAGTAATACGCTAATTCACGGCGATATTTTTGAATTAAGTATTGGAGATTTTAACAATTTCGAACTTAAGTAAGTTATGATAAAAACAAAAAAAATATTCATATTTTCCATAATAATCTTTTCTTTTTTATCTTGTTCGAGTTTAAAACCACAAAAAAGCATCAATTCTAATCAAGATTACAGAGTAGATTGGTTTAATTACAATTATTTTTTTCTTGAAGGCATAAAACAAAAAGTTCTCGGTAATTATCAAGAAGCGATAAACAACTATTCTTCGGCATTAAAAATAGACCCTACTCAGGCAGCTGTATATTATGAGATAGCAGGTCTGTTGAGTTTAAACAAGGATTTTTCCGGAGCACTTGAATATGCTCGAAAGGCGGTCGAGAAAGACAAATCCGGTAATGTTTATTTTAAACTGCTTCTTGCAAAAACATATAAAGATAATAATCAACTTGCCAATGCAGCAGCAGTACTCGAAGAAATTTTGAAAGTTCAACCAGATGATTTTTTGCTTTATTTCGAGCTATCTAAAATATATCAAGAACTCAAAAAATATTCGCAGGCAATTCGAATAATGAATTTGGCCGAAAAAAAATTCGGAATAACCGACCAAATTTCACTTGAAAAAGAAAGAATATATTTTTTCATGGGAGATAAAAACAAAGCTGTTAAAGAAATTGAAAGACTTGCAGCTGCATTCCCTTCAAATGTAAATTATAAAGCTTTACTTGCCGAAACTTATGTTAACAATGGCATGATTGATAAAGCTCAAAAAATATTGAATGAAATAGAGAACGAAACTTTTGAAGATGGGATTGTGTATCTTTCTATTGCAGAGTTTTATCGCTTAATAGGGGAATATGCCCAAACAATGGAGTTTGTTCGTAAGGCGTTTGAAAGCGATGATGTGGAACTTGACATAAAAGTAAAACTATTGATTTCTTTTCTTGATGTAATGAGTACAGATAAAGAATTCATCCAGGAGGTAAAAAAGCTGATTGAGATAATTTCTGATATGTATCCAAAGGAAATTAAAGTAAGAGCTGTAAGTGCCGACTTCTATATTATGACAAGAGATTATCAAAAGGCTCAAAAAGAGTTGGATTATATAGTTTCGGTGGATAAGGAAAAGTACGATATATGGAATCAGTTGATAAACATAGATTATTATCTGAATGACTTGGAGAACATGTATCGTCATAGTAAAGAGGCGGTTTCTTTGTTCCCGAATCTTATGGAGTTTTATAGGTTTTATATAGTTTCTGCTTATGCTACTAAAAATTACAAGGATGTTGTAGAAGCAGTAGATTATGTATCTTCTGTACCTTTTTATAATCAAGCTATAATGATGGATTTTCTGCACATGCAGGCTGAGGCTTATTATAAATTAGGTGAATACGAAAAATCTGATTTCGTTTATGAAGAAATTTTATTTAGAAATTCCGAAGACCTTTCTGCAATCAATAATTATTCATATTTTCTTGCTCTTCGAAATAATAAAATTGATCGAGCTCTCGAATTATCACAAAAACTCATTGAAAAAGAAGGAACTAATCCAAACTATCTTGATACACGAGCATATGTTTTATTCAGAGCAAAAAAGTATGACGAGGCTTTAAAAATGATTGATGAAGCTTTGTTGATAGAACCGGATAATAAAGTTTTTCTCGAACATAAAGGAGATATATTATACCATTTAAACCAATCCAAAGAAGCTCTGAAATACTGGCAAATGGCAAGAGATAAAGGCGGAAATTCGGAAATTTTAATCAAAAAAATCGAAAACGGAAAGTTTGTTGAATAGCTTGAAGACTAAATATATAAATATTATTCTTGCACTTGTGATGGCTTTTATGGGAATATCCTGTAAAAACAAGTTTGTTACTTATGGCGTAAAGGATGTTGATAATATCAGGCCGGGAAAGTTATACAAGCACCTTGTTGAAAACGAGTTTGAATTTGATTACTTAAGCATAAAATTCAGTGCTTCGTTGGAAGATACTTCCGGAAATCAAAGTTTTAGCGGGGTTATCAGAATAAAACATGATAGCATAATCTGGATAAGTTTGAGGTCTTTTAATATTGAAGGTGCCAGAATCGTTATCACTAAGGATAGCATTAAATTTTTGAATCGTCTTAATACCACTTATTTTGTAGGAGACTACAGATACATGACAGAAACTTTTGCTATAGACTTGGATTATTCGGCTATTGAGTCAATTATTACCAATAATTTTTTCTTTTATCCGCCACTTACCTCAGAAGATACAGCTAAAGCCATTCAAAATTTTAAATCTTGCGATGATAGTTCGTATTATTGTATGAGTTCGATATCTCAAAGAAAATTTAAAAGATACTATATTGACAGGCGAATTCCCGAAAGAAAAGAAAAAAAACTTGGAAAAGATGACGGCAGAATTAGTTACGAAACTAACGAATTCGTTTTTCAAATTATAAAAGTATATCCAACTATCTACAAGATTTCCGAAATGTTGATGGAGAATCATTATCAAAATCAAAAGATGAGAATTTATTATGACAAACATTTTAAAGTTGGTACTCAGGATTTCCCAAATTCTATAAAAATAATTCTTTCAACAAATTCTATCAATAGCACAATAAATTTTAGTATTGAAAATGTTATTTTAGAAGATAAATCTTTAAGTTTTCCGTTTAAAATAACAGACAAATATCAAGAGATAAAACTGGAGTAAAAAATGAGAATATATATTACCATATTATTACTTAGCATTTTTGTGTTTCCCGTATTTGGGCAAACAAAAGCTGAGTTGGAAAAGAAAAAGAAAAAAACTGAAGAAGAAATTGCTTACACAAATAAACTACTCAAAGAAACCAGAGATTTTCAGAAGTCTTCCTACAATAATCTTTTGTTGATAAATAAAAATATTGCATCTCGCAGAGAAATGATTCAAAATTTGAACTATGAAATTGAACTTACCGACAAACGAATTCGTGAAACCGAAGAATTGATAAAAATGATGTCGGAAGATTTAGCGAGATTGCAAAAAAGCTATGCCGAAATGATTAGAATCGCATGGAAAAATAAAAACAAATATAATGATTTAATGTTTATTTTATCTGCAGAGGATTTTAACCAAATGTACCTGAGAATGAAATATATGCAACAGTTATCAAGTTATCGCGAACGTCAACTTAAAGCGATAAATTCTGTTAAAGCCATTATGGAGATTCAGGTGCAAAAATTGGAAAAAGTAAAAAAACAGAAACAAGACCTAATAAATAATGTCAGAATCGAAGAAGATAAACTTACCAAAGAAATGAAAGAACAGGAAAAAATTATTTCTAATCTTAAAAAACAAGAGCAAGACCTTCTGAAAAAATTAAAAGAACAGCAAAAACAAATGGCCTCTATTCAAAAAGAAATAGAAAAACTTATTGCCGAAGAAAATAAGAGAACCAGTGGTTCTACCACAGGAAAGTATAAACTTACTCCCGAAGAAAAACTTGTTAGTGATAAATTTGGAAATAATAAAGGAAGATTGCCATGGCCCGTAGAAAGAGGAGTTATTACCGTACGTTTCGGACGCCAATCGCATCCTGTTTTAACGAATATAGAAATTGATAGTAAAGGGGTTGATATATCCACAACTTCAGGTTCTGATGCTCGTGCCGTTTTTGAGGGGGAGGTTCGCAGAGTTTTTGCTGTTCCGGGCGGACATAATGCCGTTATTATCCGTCATGGAGAGTATTTAAGCGTATATACTAATTTAAGCAAAGTTTACGTTAAAGCTGGTGAAAAAGTTGTTGCAAAGCAGGCAATTGGTAAAATTCATACTGATGAAAGCGATAATAAAACTATATTACATCTTGAAATATGGCAAGGAAATGTTCCATTAAATCCTGAAAACTGGTTGGCAAAATAATATGAATAGCGATTACAACATATTGCTTAAAAAAATAGATTCTTTTATTAGGAAGTATTACATCAACCGAATACTGAAAGGTTTATTATTATCTCTTGCTGTATATATTAGTTGGTATTTACTGGTGATTCTGGCCGAATATTTTGGCAGATTTTCGGTTCCTGTACGAACTGCTCTTTTTACTGTCTCAATAATTCTTTATGTATTAGTTTTTATCAACATGATTTTAATTCCCGCTCTGAAACTTTTCAGAATGGGTAAAACCATATCTCATAAACAAGCCGCAGAAATAATTGGAGAATTTTTTCCTCAGGTTTCCGATAAATTAAAAAATACCCTCGAACTCAGTGAGTTAATTAACAACAATCCCGACACTGCAGATCTTATCGAAGCTTCAATAAATCAAAAATCAAAAACTTTTGTAAATCTTGATTTTCTCAAAGCTATTGACCTAAAGAAAAACTTCAGATTAGGTAAATATGTACTGCCATCTTTATTGATTTTGTTTTTGATTTTTTCTTTTCGTCCCGATATTATCACAGATGCAACAGAACGAATTGTAAATTTCGAAAAGGAATATATCCCTCCGGCTCCTTTTGTTTTTGTTTTAGAAAACGACTCACTTGTTGCTCGCAAAGGAAAAGATTTTGAAGTTAAACTCCGTACCGAAGGAAATGTAGCTCCCCAACAGGTGAAGATATCTATTGGCGGGAACGATTTTTTTATGGAAAAGATTACAAATAAAGAATTTAAATATACTATAAAAAATCTTAATAACGATGTGAAAATAAGTTTTTCGGCAATGGACATCAAGTCCTCGGAATATGTTATTAAGGTTCTGCCAAGTCCACTAATATTAGATTTTAAAATTTTGGTTACAGCTCCTTCTTATACGGGAATCGAAGATAAAGTTTATACAAATTCCGGAGATATTAGTGTGCCTTTAGGAGCTAGTGTTATATGGTCATTCAATACAGCATTAGTTGACGAATTACACATGGTCTTCGATACAAGTACTATTGCTGCCAAAAAAGACCCATCAGGATTTAAAATGATTAAAAATATCCTGAAACCAACAACCTATACCATAAAAATAAAGAATCAATATTTTGAGGAAAATACCGGGATAACTTATAATATAAATGTAATTCCTGATTTGTACCCATCTATTAGAGTCAGGAATATGCAAGATAGTACAGATTTAAGCATAATGCTTTTTAATGGCTTTATTGATGATGATTATGGATTTTCTGATTTAAAATTTATTTGCAAACCGGGTGAAAAATCCGACAGCTTAATTGTAGTAAGAATTCCTTTCACAAAAACTTTAACATCTCAAACTTTCTATTTTGCTTTTGATTTCTTGAGCGTTGACGTAAAAGGCAAGAAAATTACTTATTACTTTGAAGTTGCCGATAATGACGCAATAAATGGGGTCAAACGTTCACGGACTCAGGAAATGGAATTTATAATTCCCGGAAATGAAGAAATCAGACAAATTACCGAGGAAACCAACAAAGAAACTGAAAGTAAAATTGAACAGGCTAAAGAACTAAACGAACAAATCAAGAAAGATATTGATAATTTAAAAAAACGATTGCTAAATGAAAATATCCCTGCATGGGAAAGAGCTCAAATCATGCAACAAATTATTGATGCCCAAAATAATCTCGAGAATCTTGTAAACCAAATCAAGAAAGAACAATCCAACCTAACTCAATTTAAGCAGCAATTCAGCAAAAACGAGGAATTGCTTAAGAAACAAGAAGAAATTAATAAACTTTGGGAATCCTTAATGGATGAAGAGATGAAAAAACTTATGGAAGAACTTCAAAAGTTAATGCAAGATTTTAAAAAGGATGAATTTTTTAAAATAGCCGATAATATAAAATTAACAACTGAAGACCTTGAAAAACAAATGGATAATACTTTAGAGCTATTAAAACGCTCCGAAGTGGAAGAAAAATTTAAAACAACTATTGAAGACCTAAAAAAACTTTCTGAAGAACATCAAAAACTCTCGGAAGAAACAAAAGATAAAAGCCTTAGTCAGGAAGAATTATTACAAAAACAAGAAGAACATAAACAAGAATTTGATAAAATTCAGAAAGAATACGAAAAAGCATTAGAAAAAAATAAGGAATTAAAAAATCCTATAAAGATTGACGATTTTAAAAAAGAAATTGAGGAGATACAAAAAACTTTCGACCAGTCAAAACAAGAACTTAGTGAAAAGAAGAATCAGAAAGCCTCTAAATCTCAGAAACAAAATTCCGAAAACATGGAACAATTAGCTGAGCAAATGGAAGGCGCCATGCAAGCTGATGCTCAGGAATCTCAAGAAGAAGACATTCAAGACCTGAAACAACTGATAGAAAATTTAATTACATTTTCTTTTATTCAAGAAGATGTTATGATTGGAAAAAAAGGACTTTCAAATCGGGATCCTCGTTATAAAGAATTTATTGTTACCCAACGTAATTTAATTGATAATTTCAAAATAATAAAAGATTCCATTGACGCGATGTCTTCGCGTATTCCAGAACTTGGACCTTTAGTTAGCAAAGATGTAAAACTTATTAGGAATCATCTGCAAATAATCATGGATAATATTCCTGATAATGTCCGACACAGGATAGAGGCTTCTCAACAGCAGGTGATGACTTCTGCCAATAACCTTGCGCTACTGCTTTTGGAACTTATGGAACAAATGCAGGAACAAATGGCTATGCAAAATAACAATAGCGGTAATTGTAATAAATGTAAAAATAAAGGACAGGGCTCCCAAGCCGGACAAATGAGGGAAATGATGCAAGGTCTCAAACAGCAAATGCAAGATATGATAAATCAAATGAAAGAAGGCGGCAAACAACAGGGAGGCAAACAAAGCGAACAACTTGCCAAAATGTTAATGCAACAAGAAATCATGCAGCAAATGCTTAATGAAATGATGAACAGTGGAATAAGTCCGGAAAACGCAAAAATATTGCAAGAAATCAATAGAATGATGGAGGAAAATCTCAAAGACATCATTAACGGAAATATTACTCCAACTACAATCAATAGACAAGAACAAATCTTAACTCGGTTATTGCAGGCCGAGAAAAGCGAACGAGAACGTGAAATTGATAATAAACGTAAATCCAACGAAGCAAAAGAATACAAAATAAGTAATCCCGAAAAATCTTTTAAAGATGCTGAAAAACAAATAAGATTTAACGAGCTTCTGCAAATGTCAAATATTAAACTAAATAACTATTATAACTCGAAATATAAAGATTATTTAAAAGGTTTAGAAAATAATAAGTAATAAGTTATGGCTATAATTTTTTATTCGGAGGATGTTAAAAAACCTCGTCTAAAGTTTACGCAAATTAAGGAATGGATTAGAAATACCATAAAATTATATGGGAAAAAAGAGGGTAATATTAACTGTATATTTTGTTCAGATGAATATATTTTGGATATAAATAAAAAATATCTCGAACACGACTACTTTACAGATATAATTACTTTTGATTATTGCGAAGATGATACAATTAACGGAGATATTTATATTAGCCTCGAAAGAGTTGAAGAAAATGCAATTATGTACGGAACTCAGGATGATGAAATTTATAGAGTTATAATTCATGGGATTCTTCACCTCTGCGGATTTGAAGATAATACACCTGAAGAAATCGAAGAAATGAGACGAATGGAAGACGAAGCTTTAAAACATTTAAATAATTATTTAAGCAATTAATTCCTTTTATTTTTAATAGCGGTAACGTAATAGTAATTTGCTTTATCTATATCTCCTTTGTCCCTGTAATATCCGCTTAAGGTCATTCCAATGTTGAAATTACCTTTGTATTTGTCGAATGCAATTTCCCATTGTGCAATTGCATTTACTGTATCTCCCATTAATAAATAATAATTTCCCTTATCAACATAGGGCACATCTATTTCAGGATTAAGAGAAATCTCTATATCAGCAACTCTTATGGAACTATTATAATCCTTTAGCTTCAAAAAGAATGTTTTGAAGTCATCAATTACTGGCTTACTAAGATTTTCCATTTTTAAGTTATCAAGTGCTTTGAGGTAATATTGTCTGGCTTTTGCAGTATCGCCAAGTTCGAAGTGGGATTTTCCCATAAAAACATAAGCCTTGTCTTTCTCCTTGTTTTTGTAATTATTATTTTTTGTAAGGTAATCTTTTAAATCTTTAATAGATTGTTTATAGTTTCCTAAATAATAATTGCAAATTCCTCTGTTTAAGTATGCCGGAGCCAGAGTTGTATCGTTTCTGAGACAATTTGAAAATTGTTCTTCAGCTAATTTATAATTCTTAAAAACCAGCATATTTAGATATCCCAAATTATGCCAGGGATTTGAATAGGTAGAGTCAATTTCTATTGAACGGTTATAGTGCTTAACTGCGAGATTTATTTGATTTTTAAAGTTATTAACCGGAATGTTTTTCTTAATACCATCATATACTTCAGCAATAATCAAATTTGCATATAATGTATTTGCCTTAGCAGAATTTTCAAGATATTTTAAATCATGTTCAAAAAGTGTTTTTCTGTCTTTCCAATCTTTATTTCTGTTTAAGGTAATTAAAACGTTTGGTAAAATCATTAAACCTAATAATAATATTGCTGTATTCTTTTTTGACTTACTAAGTAAAACATTTATATTCATTTTACTTATTCTAAATACTATATCAACCATTGCAATGGCAAAACCAATACTGGGAACAAATAACATACGTTCTGCAATAACTCCGGTTAAGGGGAAGAAAGTATTTGCAAATGGAAATATTGCAATGAAATAAAACAAAATACCAAATGACAGAAAACTGCGTTTGTTGAATTCTTTAAATGCAACATATAGCAAATAAATATGTACTGCGATTGACAATAATACAATTGGATTGTAGATGCTGACCTCAGGAATCATTTTGTAACCGTAATAAAATCTTAGAGGATACGGTATGAACAGTAATTTTAAATAATATATCAAACTGTACAAAGCAATTGCAAGTTTGTCCCAGAATGTACTTGTTTTTTCAAAAACAGGATTTTGCCATTTAAATACAGGGGCATTTGTCTCGGGTAAAAATTGCTTTGGAATTAAATAGGTTACCAATAAAACTATTCCTGCTATAATTACAATGCTCAAAATTGATATTAAAACCGATTTCGGTACATTTTTGAATAAATTTATTTCGATGATGTTTTCTTCCGTTTGTGGGATTAATGTAATTAAGAATAATAATAATGTAAGTAGTCCCAAAACATTCGAAAATGTAATAACTATTAAAGGTATAATAACCAAAATTATTACCCAGATAATTAGATTCCTTCTGGTAATCACTTTACTCCTATAGATTTTTTTGCGGCGATACATTAAATAACCGTAAACACAAATAAACATTAACCAATAAACATATTCATTAATTATCGGGTCGTATGAGTGCAGTATAAATCTAATCTGGTCTCTGTATATGGTGATAAAAGGATTTGTGATGCTGAATAAAATTATGAAAAGAAAAAGAAAAGCGATAATAATTTTTTCTGTTCTATCCGGTTTGCCAAGTTTTTCTGAATAAAATTTAATTCCATTTCCGATTTTGATATCGGTTTTAAAAAATATAATCATTAATGGGATTAATACTACAAACACAACACTTGACTCTTTTGCCAGAAATGCTAAAGCAAGTGATATTATTGATAAGATTAAGATGTAAAATTTTTTGCTTTCAAAAAATTTCAATGCTGCCAGCGCTGATAAAACAGCTAAAATCATAGCAACAATTTCTTCTCTGTTTTTTATGCTTAATACAACTTCTGCGTGAATGGCATGAACGGCAAATAATAATGTTGTCAATAAGGAAAAGAACAATACATTTTTTTCAGGGAATTTTCTTCTAAGTAAAACTTTCAAAAGATGAAATAACAGAGAGCAACAAAGTATATAATATAAAATATTGAAAAAATGAGCTGTATTTGCATTGTACCCCAATAGTTCCACTTCAATAGCACATAAAGCAATTGTCAGAGGACGATAGCCGAAATATTGTTCATCACGAGTATTATATCTGGATTTAAAAATTTCTGGAATTCCTGCTATTCCTTTTTTTACAGATTCATGGTTTTCGTAAACATAATCATCATCAATGTTAAAATCATTTGTAATAGATTGCCCGTATAAAACAAAGCATGTTATTAATATTAATAGGTAATATAGGAAATGATTTTCTTTTTTGGAGCTATTGTCTCGATAGCTTGCTTTGGATTTATCTTGCTTTTTCATCAGTAAAAATTTATGTAAAAGTAAAAAAAAGATTTAAAAACAGCTTATTCCTTTAAAATTTTTTAAAAAAATGATTTTGTAATTTACTGATAAACAATAAGATGCAAAAAAAATAAAATTTTTTCAAAAAAAAGTTTAAAAAAGTTTTGGAGGGAATAAAAAAAGCAATATCTTTGCAGTCCCAAAACGATAAGGGGTAAATAAAAAAAGAGAACGATCTTTGACTTAATGGCAAGTAGCACAAAAA
>CALJNE010000038.1 GCA_937982115.1 uncultured Bacteroidales bacterium
TGTCCAGTCCAACCAACCTTCACTATCATAATATCTTAGAACGTCTGCTCTCTTTGTCAATACCTGAAAAACGTGTTGAGGATTATCTTTCATTACTTTGAAAACCTTCCTAATAAAGTCAATCGGAACGTCTTTGTGAAAGAGGTCGCTCATAGAGTTTACGAAAACGACTTTTGGTTTTTTCCAAGTATATGGCGTTTGTAATTCGTCTTCGTGAATGGTTATTTCAAAATTATTCTTGTATTTCTCAACGCCCATTGCTTGCAAACGCTTTGACATAACTTCTGCATAGCAGAACTTACACCCTGCTGAAATCTTGTCGCAACCCGTTGTTGGGTTCCAAGTCATTTCAGTCCATTCTATGCTTGATTGTGCCATAATTATTTTAGGTTAAAGGTAACTTTTTTATTGTCTGTCTTGAAGTAGTTGTATGCAATGTAAAATGATTTTTTTCTTGCTTTTTCACCATTTGCAGTCAAGACTTCCAAGTCACCATTGTTTTGCCAGTTGTAAAAAATTTCGTTAGTGTGCTTCGGTAAAAAGCCTTGTCTCAATGTAAACTCATATACTTCTCCGTTATAACGCTTTTTAGATTTTAAAAATTCTTTCAGTTTAGTTTCAAGTGGATTTGTTTTATGCTCGTGGAATAGGCTGAGTGTATTACCTGCATAATCCCAACCTTTACCGTATTCAGTGTCAATTTCCCATTTGGCTTCTAACATTTTTTCAAAGCCTTTTATGTGTGAAGTGAAAAAGAACAAACAAAACACTGTGTTCGTGTCTTTCTGAATAGTGAATGTGTCAACAAAAAAGTTGTTTCCTAAAAAGTCTTGAAACCCTTGTTTCAATTCTGAAATGAAGCTCCAAACATTTCCTGGTCTCCATTCGCTGAAATTTGGAATTATCTCTGTAATAAAATCCTTTAACGCTTTTGGTGTTCCGTTGCTTGCAAAGCGATACATAAACTGTGTCGGAAGCCATAGAAGAACTTCAGAACTTCCTTTTGACATTAAGTTTTTTATCTGACTTGCTTTGATATGTTTGTATTTGTAAGGGTCTATGAAAATAAATGCTTTTTGATTAAGTGCTTTTAGTTTAGGAAGTTGAGAAAGAAGATTTTCATATTGTAGTTGATAATCTTCTGTTGAAAAATGCAAGTCGCCAAATTCGGGATAATACAATGACTTGTCTTTTAGGGACCTCTCAACTTTCTTGACTTTACTTTCTTCAATGTCATTGAAATGGCAATCAATTTTTGGTATGCCGGAAGCTTTAGCAACGTTGACAAAATGAATGTCTTTAATTTGTCGCATTATTACAAGTGGACTTCCTTCACCACCATTTTCATAAAGCCCTTCTCCGCAAAACAAGTCGTAAATTTTAATCCGTTTTGTATAACCGTCATTGCAAATAATGTTCAGGTATCTTTTTAGATATTCACCAAGAAGTCTAACTTTTGCTTCTGAATGGTTTAATAAGTTTGTTTTAACGTCCTTTTTTGTCATATGTGTTGTGTCTTTTTAAGCTGACCGATAACGGTTGAGTGTATGTGCCGTAAGGGATCGCGTAGTAGTTTACTGTATATCTATACGAAAGTTTGATCGAGCTACAACGCTTGAATACCCACTGAGACCCTTATGGCATATACACTTTGTTAGCGTTTCGTTGTTCATTTTTCTCGATATTTCTCTTTCATTTTTGCTGCATTGTCTTTCTGTCTGTGCATTGGGGTAGGCAAGCTCTTTGGCTGGTTTAGATCGTGCGCTGGCTTTTATGTGCGACCAGCCAATGTGTTTGACTACGTAGAGTGGGTTATTTCTCAATTAAAATCACATCAGTTAAAACTTCGTATTTTTTGGGAAATCTATTAGCATCACCCTCTTGATAAAATTCAAGTACCAAATTTTCCTTTCGTTTATTGACAAAAGTATCTAAGTAATTGTAAATGCTTGGTTTTAAAAGGTTGAAGTTCCTTTTAAGTTTCCATGAATCTTCAAAAGCATTCGTATCTACTAAAATTAGAAAAATCCTATTTTCAGCGCCAAATCTAAATTCGCTCTGCTTCTCATAAAGATTTTTTGCTAAATAAAGAGGATTTTCTTTTACTTCTTGCAATAACTGAATACGAAAGTCTTTAATACCTTTTAAGCAATCTAATGCTTCTTGATTTGCATTGTCTTTCAACCGTTCAGAAAGAACATAGTATAAATTAGAGTCATCATTATTAAAATGAATACCAACATTTCTAGCAGTTTGTTTTAATGTTGTTAATTCAGGTCGTAATCCTTTTTTCCTTCGTTCATCTTCTATAAAATTTGTGGGGAGATAAGTTACTTTTAGATCAAAAGGTATGTCCTTTATAAAGAAATCAACACTTTTAATTTGTCCAACAGTTGGTAGAACAATTTTGTGAGTTTTAAAAATATGTTCGATTAATATACTTGACCAATGATTATACCAACTGCAAATTAAATAATCTTGAACAGTTCGCATCACACCATTTTCCATTTGATTTAAAAGAAAATCGTATGAATTATTATCCTTAACATACTTTTTAACAAGATATTTGCCTAAATCATTTTGGTTGTCTGCTCCCCATTTGAAATTATCGACCTTATATAATTCATTAACTAAATTGTCAATATTAAGATTCTTTAAAACACTCGCATTTTTCTCATAAATGAAATTATTGAGAATCTTATGAGAACTTATTGAATTTGTTGATAGCTTTGTAAATAGTTCTTTAAACTGGTCATTTAATTTTGAACTTTTTAGTTTAATGGACTCTTTTGCAATAAATTCATCAATAATCCCTCTGCGTACAATTGATTTAACTTTCAACCAAAGAGTTCCTAAATCATCGTTATTAAACTCTTTTAATTCGTTGCTATCATGTTGCTTTTTCCAATAATTGAAATCTTTAGGCATGTTCTATGGTTTTTAATAATGCAGAAATTTTAATGAATTTATTTTGGTTGAGAAAATCAGACAAAACTCTATTGATTATTTGAAATGGCTTATATCCTTTATTTTTTAATGTCATTATTTCTATTACTGTATCCGGGTAATCCATTAAATCAACAATCTCCAATGCTTTTTTATTTTTAATATCTATCGGTTTTTTATATGTGATAATAAAATCAGTTTGCAATCCATTTTTCCTATTATCTTGAACAACCGAATTAGCAGAATAGCCTAATGTCTCGATAGATAATAAATCAAATCCTGAAATGTGGAATGTGCTAACAACATTACACCATGCATCATCATTAAGACTATTAAACATAAACGAAAAACATTTATCAGGTTTTAACACTCTGAAACATTCATTGATAACTAAATTCATCAGAAAATTATAGTCGGCAGTAGTTTTCTTTCTTTCTTTGGCTTCACTGACAATTATTTCGTCTTCATAATTAACTTCTTTATTTAGCCAACCATTCCATAGCATGCTTAACTCTAAATATGGGATTCTGTTGCCATGTGGTGGGTCTGATAGTATGAAATCAATCGAATTATCAGGCAACTCTTTAATGTATTGTTGACTTGGTTTATTAACGATTAAATAATCCTTTAATTTTTTTAATTCATCAAAATCTTTTGCACGATAATATTGATTGGGAATTAGGAACTGGTCTTTTTTGGCTTTAACAAGTTTCTTATATCTTGTTTCAAAGCAAGTCCAAACATTATTTTCAAAGAAATCATTTGGTTGCCAATAACCAATTACCCAACTACCAATTTCTTTTTTTTCGCTAACTACTTCAGAACCATTCTCTTTAGTTTTATTTCTTCGTTTAATTACAAATACCATTTTACTCGCCTGCCCTATAGAAGAAGTAAAACAGAAAAGAAACATATTTTTCAAATCTTTATTTTCAATTTTAAGTATTCTTTCATAAAGTAGCGTCAAAGCATATAGATTCCTATCTGTGAATAAATCAGATATGTTTTGGTTCCCTTTTGCGTTAATTCGTGAATTATGAAAAAATTTAGATTGCGGATAGAATTTATTAATATTCTCTTTCTTAAATGAATTAAAAAGTTCTATGTCTGAATAATAAGGTTCGGAAACTTGCCTACTTCTTGAACCATCAGTATATCGCACCTCGGTTAATGAACCATTTTCCCAAAGATAGTTTTGTCCAATGAATTTTTTACTATTACGTTCTACAATATAACATGAATTAATCTCATCTTTAATATCTTTCTCGATTTTATGGAACTCTGAGGTTAATAATTTAGGTTCAATTTTTTTAATAATTTGCTCTGTTATGAATGTTGCAATTGGGTTAATATCAATTCCCAAACCTTTTCTTCCATTAAAAACCGCTTCTGAAATTGATACGCCTGACCCTAAAAACGGGTCTAATACAATATCTCCTTTTTGAGTATACTTCTTAATAAAATCAGCCATAATATTGTAAGGCTTTTTACCCCAATATTTATGTAATGCATATAAACCTGTATATGATTTAGCTTTATGAGAAATCTCCTCAAAGCTTACATCCTCAATTTCAACTTCCCCAAAAAGACTTAATTGTTTCATCCTAATCAATTTTTACTTCAAAAATACATTTTTAAAAACAACTATCTAAACCATTTCTACTTATCTTATCAACGAGGGATATAGCATGATTTGTGAGCTTGGATGCGTAGGCAAAATGAGGGCTCTTTTGGCTGCGAAGCGGTCGCCCGTGAATTAGGGCAAGCAAATGTGCCTGAATGTGCGGTTGGCTTAAAATTACTAGCTTATTTAATTTTTCTTTCAGCGGTGCTCGTGAATGGCTTCGCTAATTTGAATAAAAAAATGTGCAGTGGGGTAAATAAAAAATACAGAATGGGCGGCAATGAGTGCCTGCCTATCCGGCAGGTAGGTCGGCTTATTCATTGTCGGTTTTGAATATCGTTTCCTGTTCTTCTGTCACCTGTCAAAATGGTTTGCTTTTTTGTTTCTGTCACTCGTTTGTTTGCCATGTCGCTGTCTTTTTCACTTGCTGCCGACGGTTCTCAGCTATACGCAGGCAGGGATTTTAACCACTGAACTTCATTAAAAGCACAGAACTTGGATTTGGCACTTCACTTTCATAAAAGCACTGAACCCCCACTTGCGTGTAGGTGCTGTTAGCAGTAGTGGCTCTATTTATCGTCCGTCTCATTGTCAAATAGTTCGTGTAGTTTTTGTTGTAAAAGTTTCTTGTCGGGTAGTTGCGTTTTATACTCTGAAACCATTGTCGGTG
>CALJNE010000039.1 GCA_937982115.1 uncultured Bacteroidales bacterium
GTCGTTAAGTTCTTCAACAAAAAGAGCACTATTTGTAGAATTTTCATAAATATGAACTTTTTGAGCAGGAGTTGTAGTACCGATACCAACTAATCCTGCATTATCAAAAATTGGGGCAGTTGTACATGTTGCACTTGTTCCGTCGGATTTAATAACATAATTAGGAGTGGTACATCCAACAGGTCCTGTTGGTCCTTGTATTCCTTGCGGTCCTTGTGGTCCAATCGGTCCTGTTGGTCCCTGGATACCCTGTGGTCCTTGTGGTCCAATCGGTCCTGTTGGTCCTTGTATGCCCTGCGGTCCCTGCGGTCCTTGAGGTCCAATTGGTCCTGTTGGTCCTTGTATGCCTTGAGGTCCTTGTGGTCCAATAGGTCCTATTGGTCCCTGTATTCCTTGTGGACCTTGTGGTCCAATCGGTCCTGTTGGTCCTTGAATACCCTGTGGTCCTTGTGGTCCTTGTGGTCCCTGTGGTCCCTGTGGTCCGGCAGGTCCTTGTGGTCCCATCAATCCAATTGGGCCTGTAGGTCCGGTAGGTCCTTGTGGACCAGGAAAATCACAAAGTGATAGCCATTGAGAAATACTTGCTCTATAAAAAACAAAGCAAGATAAATCTGTATCGAACACCATCAAACCATCGGCAGGATTTGGGATTGCTAACCTTTGTGCTGTTGTCATCCTCGGAACAAGAAATCCTTTATTATCAGATCTAAGTTCTAATAAACTTGACGGATGTGGAACAATAGGATTATCAGAAATACCTACATTATTTTGAGCACTGACTTTGTCATTAAATAAAAACAAAAAACTTATGCTTAAAATAAAAAATAATTTTTGAAAAAAATTTTTCATAACCAAACTATTTTTTTTCTTTTAAAATATCCTCTGCCTTACTTTTAGTGTATTCTTTAGAATCTTTAGAATTTGTAATTGTTTCCTTGTTTATATCCAATTTATTATTGTTCTTGTTTTCATTAGGAATATCATTTTCATTAAATAAAACAACCGATTTATACATTGAAACCTGATTTGCGGAATTTTCGTTAATTTGATAAGTCGAGTTAATATCAAAATTATTTTTTGATTCAAAAACTACGCAATCATTTTTTTTCATAGAATAAACAGGTTTCTCCTGAGCAAATATAAGGTTTATTTTGCAAAAAAATACAATTAAAATTAATAATAATTTAAAAAAAGTTCTCATAATCAATAGTTTTATGGACTATATACAATTAAAACCAAAGTTGCCTGTAATGCAGATGAATTATCACCGCCAGAAATAGCATTTCCACTCCCACCTGCACGTCTTGCTTGTAAGGCAAATGTATAATTACCGGTTGCCGGAGCAGTATAAACTCCAATTAATGTTACAGAATTAAAAACAACATAAGCAGAATTATTATCTATGGAAGTTCTAAGCCAAGCACCGTCAGGAAAATCATTATTATTAACAGCGACTCGACTATCAACATGAACGTAATACAAGTCGGATAAACCGTCACAGTTATTGTCAACCATAATACCTGCTTCGGCAAATGCAAGGACTCTCTGACCTGCTTGTAAACTAACAGTTTGAGAACAACCTGGATATGTCCCCCAAGTTGCTGAGTTAATACAAAGATTTGCTGTGCTGTTAAGCGTAATAATATTAGTTACAGCAAACCCGGGTAAGGACCATATAGGAGCTAAACCAGGTCCTTGAGAACGCAAAAATGCTCCGTTTTGACCGGGATCGCCATTAGGCATAAGTGCATTGTTAAATCTGATAGCACCGTTTACATCAAGTTTTTGTGTAGGAGTATTTGTGCCAACTCCTACATTTGTACCATTATCAAAAATCTGACTGCAAACACCATTTGTTCCATCAGATTTAACAACGTAATTAGCGATATTACATGCTAATGATGCAGAACCAGCAGGTCCGGTTGGTCCTTGTGGTCCTTGAGGTCCCTGCGGTCCTTGAGGTCCCTGCGGTCCCTGCGGTCCCTGCGGTCCTTGAGGTCCTTGTGGTCCCTGAGGTCCCTGAGGTCCTTGCGGTCCCTGCGGCCCCTGCGGTCCTTGAGGTCCTTGAGGTCCTTGTGGTCCGGCAGGTCCTTGAGGTCCTGTAGGTCCCGGAGGTCCTGCTAAGAAATCACATAATGAATTCCATTGTGATGTTGAGGTTCTGTAAAACATAAAACACGATACATCAGTGTCAAAAACCATCAAACCATCGGCGGGATTTGAGATTGCTAACCTTTGTGCTGTTGTCATCCTCGGAATAAGAAATCCTTTATTATCAGATCTTAATTCTAAAATGCTGGATGCATGTGGGACAATCGGGTTTTCCGATATCCCAACATTATTCTGTGAATTAATCGTGTAATAATAACCTGTCAAAAATATTAACAGAAATGTTTTTAATATTTTTCTCATAATTCATTGTTGATTTTTTCAAAAATAAAAAAAATTCTTTTAACATCGTAATAAAATATAAAAAATTTTTTATTATTTAACGTAAATTTTTAAGTAAGGTTGCCAAAATTAATTTTTTTTATAAAAATTTTATATTTTAATGAAGTGTAAAAATGTTTAAATTTAGACTTCCAATTAAATTAAAAAATGATGATGATAAAATTCATAAATTATTAAGAAAATTTGATATGAAATTTTTATAATAAATTTGTAATATAACGATAATTATAAAATAAAAAGTTTAATTTTTAATTAAAGATTCAAGTTCTTCAAGTCTTTTTAATAGTAATTGCTGTTCTTGTTTTAGTTTCTGAATTTCATAATATTGTTCTTGTAGAGCTTTGGTTAGAAATACAGTAAGTTTTGAATAATCAACAGCCCATAGTTCAATATTTTCATCAGTGGGTTTGTAAACTAATTCAGGAAAAATTTCATAAACATCCTGAGCAATTAATCCAAAATCTTTAATTGCAAATTGTTTATCTTGAATAAATTCGATTTTATTATCAATAAATGCGGGATTATTTCTGTAATAAGTTTTTGGTTGGAGTAAGATGATTTTATTTATAATGCCATCTTCCATAGGCATAATTTGAGATTTAATTCTTTTGTCGGAAGTATTATAATTTGATCCGGCAATTGTTAGATTACCATTTCCATCGAGAGTCATCAGAAGTTCAGGAAAACCTAATTGATTATATCTTCTCCAATTAAAACCGCGATGTTGAGGCATGTTAGCAGTAGGTTGACCGTGAGCGGTAGTATTCCAGAAATCAACATTACTAGTACCACTATGCCAGTTCATCCCCACAGCTAGAGCTCCTACGCCTGTTGCAAAACTTTCTCCAGGATTAATATTTACAGCACTTGAATTAAAGTTCCCAATTCGGGTATATCCCCCCGTAACATCAAGAATAATATGTTGAGCATCTGTTACAACAGGAATTAGTGTAGAAGCGTTAGGAACTCCGATTCGAACATTTCCACTGACTATCATTCCATTTGTTGGAGCAGTATAATTTCCGGAAAATACTCCTATTGCCATATTACCGTTTATGTCCACCTGATTAACAGGAGCAGCAATATTGATTCCAAACTTTCCGTCGGGAAGAAATCTTGCTCTTTCAAAAGTATTAGTTGCAAAACAAAGACTACCGTTAGAGCGATTATCAACCCAAAAATTTAATCCTTCTGTGGCAAGTCTTGCACCGTCATTTACTCCGGTTCCTGTAACAGAATTAGTAAGTTGTATTCCGGGCTGTCCAAAATTAGTACCATCTTGATGTATATGAATTTTATAATTAGGCGTAGTGGTTCCTATTCCTAAATAACCATAGTTTGTAAGTCGCATATATTCTGTATTATTTGTACGAAAAACCAGAGATGTATTATCTGTAGTACCGATAAAATTTACATTAGGATTTGTACCTGCATTTCCGTTTGTGAGCCATGCCAGAGAGTTTACAGGTCCAAAATTTCCATTTCCTAAAAGTACATCACCTGAATTACCTGTAAAATTAGTTATTGATAAGTCCCCATTCATATCTGATTTTACTATTGCTCCATTAGCTCCGCTTGCCAGAGTGCTAATGCGTGTTATTCCGTCAACATGTAATTTCTGTGTTGGAGTATTTGTTCCTACACCAACATTTCCACCGGTAAAAATAGCAGTGTAGTTATTTGTTCCGCCACTAACGTCAACTTTTAAACCAATATTTGTGGAACCTGAAGCCAGTGCACCGGAAGAGCTTATATCTACAACAGTTTTTGTAACAGATGTTCCAAGATTTGTTCTGGAGTCGGTAAAAACGTGTCCTGAAATAGTATTCGTTGTTACTGTACCTTCTGCTGTTGATAATATGGCAGAACCATTATCACGCGATGTTAATAAAATGCCTGCTCCATTGCCGTTTTCTTCAATGATAATTGCCTGACCATTATTGTACTCTTCGATAAAAAGACCGGAATTTGTTCCATTTTCGTAAATGTGAACCTTTTGAGCAGGGGATGTAGTTCCTATTCCTACTAATCCTGCATTATCAAAAATAGGAGCGGTGGTACATGTAGCATTTGTACCATCGGATTTAATAACATAATTTGTTTGTGTACAATTTATTTGTGCTTGATTTCCGGACAAATCGCATAATGATATCCATTCAGCAGTGTTAGCTTTAAAATACACAAAACAAGATAAATCTGTATCAAAAACCAAAAGCCCATCAGCAGGATTAACAATTGTCAGTCTTTGTGCAGTAGTCATTCGTGGAATTAAAAGACCTTTATTATCAGATCTAAGTTCTAATAAACTTGAAGGATGCGGAACAATCGGATTTTCTGAAATACCAACGTTGCTCTGTGAAAATAATTTAGCTCCGAAAAATGTAAAAATTAAAAATACAACTATCAAATTTCTCATATCATAAAAATTTATCATTTGTCATAAAAAAAATTAAGGAAAAAATCCTCCCCAAAGGTGTGGGGAGGAAAAGAGAGGCTTAGAGGAGAGTTAAAAAATAGAGGATACGAAAAGAAATTAATTTTTAATAATTTTTTCATAACTTATGTTATTTTCGTTTTTAATACTTATGTAATAAACTCCTGAAGCGAAACCGGAGATATCAATGATTAAATTGTTTTTTAAAGAAGATTCGAAAACTGATTGTCCTAATGAATTGTATATTGTTATTTCCCAATTTTTGTTATCGGAAGATTCTACAATAATAAAATCTTTTGCGGGATTAGGATAAATTTTCAAGTATAGCAAGTTAGAATTAACAATGTTTGAATATATATAGTTAATTATATTGCTTGGTTCAGAATTGCAACCGTTTAAGGAAACGATTACATAATATTCTCCATCTTCTGTTGGATAGAGAATTTGATTTGAAGCACCATCAATAATATTATTCTGTAAATACCATTGATTTCCGTATTCGTAGTTTGAAATCAGGTAATCATCTATTAAAGAAATTACTGGAGTTTCAGGAATAGGAATGCTATTTATTAAGATTGATGAACTTTGTCCTTCTCCACAAGAGTTTACACCGGTAACGCTGATATATCCGCTTTCAAAATTTTCGTCAAAAGTTATATCTATCGAATTGCTGTTGCTATTGCCTTGAGCATTTTGGGGAATAGTCCATAAATATTGAATAGCCCCTTCAATTGTAGGAACAGAATAATTGAAAGTATTTAACCCACGACAGAAATTTTGTTCGCCGATAATATTTCCGGCAGCAGCAGGCAATGGTAAAACTGTAGGAGTCATTTGAGCTGATGTTGTACATGCACCGTCAGAAACTTCAACTCTAACGTAATGCGTAATTGCATAAGGATTAGGATTTGTTAATGTAATTTCGAGATAATCATTAGTTGTAGCTTGTAATTCATCATTAACGTACCATTGATATGTATAGTTTCCGCTTCCTCCTGAAGGATGAGCGTAAAAAGTGTAAAATGTTCCTGTACACTGAGGTCCTGTTGGAATTCTTGTCATTGTTGCGGAGAAAGCCGGCAAAACATTAATTGTAACAGCATTGAAAGTTGTACAATATTGACTTCCAAAATCCCAGCAAAATCCGCAATGATTTCTATTTTTTACATGAATAATATATTGACCTTCGGACTGAGGAGTAAAATCAAAAGAATAATGACCTTCATAAGCCAGTGAAAAAATATTCCAGGATTGTCCGCCATTATCAGAACAGAAATAAACAGGATCACCTGTACCACCGTTAGCATTTATAGTTACAGTTTGTCCTAAACATATAGTATATTCTGATGCTGAAATTTCTGAATCAACAGGAGCCTGAGCAAATGGGACACTAAATTGCAGGCAATCGGAACTTCCGCAAAAACTTTCGGCTCTAACAAAATAAGTAACATTAGCTTCCGGGAGTATTGAAATAGTTTGACCTGTTCCAATTAAAACTCCACCTGCATCAGTTCCGCAAAAGTTCTTATACCATTTCCATTCTCCGCCACTACCGGTGTTTCCTCCTGAAACTGTAAGAATAACATTTGCATTTGGGCAAGCTTCCGAAGGTGAAATTTGTACTGAATTAGGAGTTTCCGGTTCGGAAATATAATAATAAGCCGGAGTGCTTTCGTTTCCGGAATTATCATAAGCAATTATATGCCAGGTAGCTTGTTCGCATATTGAAGGACCGTTAATTACTTCATATATCGGATGGCGAACATCTGCATAGAGATTTCCGTTTCTGTAAAGTTTATAGCCCATAACTCCAAAATTATCGTAAGGCTCTTTCCAAGAAAAAGTGTAATTATTCAAATCGGGATTATCACTTATAACAATTTGTTCAATTTGGTCTGGAGGGATGTTATCAACTTTACCAATCACAAAAACATGACTTTCTTTATAAATATTGTCAGGAGTATCAATACGGTATGTTCTTCCACCAAGATGTTGAACCCCATTATTTGTAACTTTTCCATCAGCAGTAACTCTGTATATTTCTTCAATTGGTATCCAATCAGGAACAGTAAATTCTACCCAGTAATTAACATCATCAATTCCGCTTGTCCATTTCATCTGGAGAGCGTTGTAAGAAAAAGTGATTTTATTATTTAAAACAACGACAATCATAGCATCTTCTCCAACCAAAGCTCTTGTTCGTACATTAGAAGTGCTTGCTGTAACAATATTAGCTGATTCGCTCCAGAGACAAAGATTTTTTATTTGATTGAATTGATTAGTAAGTTTGATAGCTTCGTTCCATTGTTCAGCATAATTTGTGTCTGTATTGGATTTAGCAGTAAACCAGTGAATACCTTTCGCACCGCACATTACATGAGCCCAGAATTGATAGTTAACACTATAATCTCTTGGTTGAACGTTCCAAACACCTGAAGCTAATTGACACCATGAGTGCATTCTGCGTGGTTCGAGATTGTTTTTAAGGAATTCCGTATATTCAATTGCTTCGGAGATTTTTCCTGTTCTACCAACAACAGGAGTCCAGGTCATTGGAATGACATTAGGCGCATCTGCAGCTGAATAATGGTCCATAGAAACTACATCAGCCATCCAACCGTATCTTTGATATTTTCTCTGGGTGCAAAGATTAACATAACTTGGAGTGTAAGGATCATTATCCCAGTAAGTTTGATTTTTCATCAACACTTCGTCAAGTGGTTTTGAATGTAAATCCGGCTCATCGTCAATAGACCAGAGTTCTAAATATTCTTTTCCTGCACTTCCTTGAATCCATGGAATAGCATTTTGAGGATTTGCCGGATCTCCAAAATTTGGTTCCCAGATTGTTCTGATAAAGTATTCATTATAAGCATTTTGCATTTTTACCGGGTCAGAAGGACCGTGAACTGAATTTAAACTTAGTTTTCTCAATTTTTTTCTTGCAAATTCTTTATCTACATCAAATAAACTTGATTCCCATGTTCCAAGCGGGAATACCGTTTCGGTAAGTCTTACACCTGCTGATGCCCATTTTACATCACTTGTTGCAGTATTTATTGTTTTGATTCTTAATGCTACCGGCTTGTTGGGATACAATTCAAATGGATTAATAATTTTTATTATTAATATTTGCTTAGGTTGTATAATGGAATTATTGCCAATAATTTCTATGGATGAACTATTGCCAACCAAATAGTAATTCTCGTTTAAAAATATTTCTTCAATATTGTATGAATTTGAAGTGCTTGTATTTCTTAAAAATACGTATAAATCCTGATTATTTTTTGAAATTATTAAATTTCCAATTCTAATATCAGGAGTTATGAATTGAGTATATGGTAAAACAAAATAATGTCCGTTTTCAGTTGTTACTTCAATAGTTACGGCATGACCTTCTTTGAAAGGACTTGTAAGACCTTTAACTGTAACTGTGCTTATACTGTTTCCGCTGCCTTTGGGTTCCATTACAGGAGGCCAGATTCTAATTCCCGCAGGAGTATAATAAGTTCCTGCAACATGGAATTTTACATCAATAATTCGATCTGATTGAGTGGTATTCTCATTACTTACAAAAAAATACGCAACTCCACCATTGTCGGGAGTACTAACATCTTCAAGAGATCCAAATTCATCTCCTCGTGATGATTGAATGAACCCCGTTTGTTCAAATACCACAATTTGTGTAAAAATACTCTTTAAAATCACTGTGATAAAAAAAACTATTAATGATATTTGCTTCATAAAACCCTAATATTTAAAATTTTCTAATTTTTTAATTATAACCCGTTTATCTGTTTGAATTTTCAATAAGTAAATCGAATGCGGATGATTATTTAATGTTATTTCATTTCTCTCAGATACAGAGAGTAATTTACCTAATATATCATATAACTCAATTTTTATAATATTTTCGTTATCAGGTAAGTTTATAAATATCGAGTTATTTTGTATGTAAATGTTTATGTTTTGAATAAGGCTTGGCATTACAATTTGAATTTGTTTTGAAAGAATAATACTTTCTCCACAAATCGGTTCTATTGCGAAATGTATAAAAGCACTTCCTTCCGAAATAGCTGAGGCTAAACCTGAATTTGAATCAACATCTAATATATTTTCATCCGATGAATACCAATAGAAAGTTCCGCCTCCTGGATTGAATGAATTTACAAAGTATTGAGCAGATTGATTGACCTCGAGAATTTCAGGTCCTTCAATATAATCTGCAAAAGCATTGTTTAAAACATTAATAGTTAAAATTGCTATTGGATTTTCTGCGGAACAACCATCAATTATTGTGTAAATAATGTTAACTGTTCCATTTTCAAGAATTGTTACATTTCCTTCGAAATCAACAATGGCAATTTGTTCATCACTGCTTGACCACTGTCCGTAACCTCCTGATAATACAACATCATTTGCTTCGACAGTAAAACTATCGCCCAAACAAACTTCTTCAGGTCCACTGATACTTCCTACACTTGAATTGGGAACTTCCGGATATATTTCTGCTATTTCAGATTCCGCGGAAGTACAACCCGAGGAGTTTAAAGTAACAGTGAAAGTATAAGATTGTCCTGCTGGGAGTCCGGAGAAATTTGCTGTGGAAGAGCTTCCTGTGATTTGCATACCTCCTGGATTAGCAGTAACAGTCCAAGCAGTTGTAGGCAATCCGCTTAAAGCTACTGAACCTGTTGCAACAGCACAAGTAGGTTGAGTAATTGTTCCTACAGTAGGAGCTGTTGGGATAGAATTTACAGTAACGTTTTTTTGAACAACCGGTGAATTTTGTGTCCCATTAGACCCTGAAGCACAACCAATAGCATATACTGATACTGTAGCAGTACCTGTAAAAGAGCTATTCCAGGAAACAACACCTGTAGAAGAATTTATGCTACCGGCAGTTGGCGGTGTCAAACTCCAATAAAAACCATTATATCCGCTTGTTCCTGAGCAGTTTGGAGCAGAAGTTCCAGAAGTAAACGTGCTGGTTCCTGCACCCTGGCATCTTGAGCTGATACCCTGAGGAGTTTGAATTGCCGGATAAATAGTAGGTTGTATTTGATTTGTATTTTTACATCCGTTGAAATCTGTAACGGTAACGATGTATTTCAAAGTAGGGGATGGAGCAACAGAATTGTAATCATTATTATTATAAGGATTACTTGCGAAAACATTTCCGGTCTCAATGTCAGGAATTGCTGTTATATTAGCATTTCCAAGATAATGTGTTGACCATGAAAATGTATAAGGAGAAGTACCGCCGGAAGCAGATGCAGTCATAGTAATTTGTGTTCCGCTGAATTGTGGTCCGGTGGGTGTTCTTGACACGGAAACAGATGGAACCGAAGTGCAATTAACATCAGTAATAAATACCGTATAGTCTTCGGCTTCGCCATACCATACTGAACCACAAGGAGATGAAGGATAAGAATTGCTTTCGGTTCTTATTCTCATTCTCGTTGCACCAAGTGTTGCATTAGCAGGTATTGTAATATTTCCGGTGGTAATATCAGTTCCACTTATTGGTAATTCAAACATTTCGCCGCTATCGTCGAAATCTCCGTCCTGGTTCCAATCAAACCAGATTCTAATTCCTTGAATGTAATTAAACCCTGTAATTGTAATCGAATAGGTATTCCCACGTTTTAAATTAGTGGAGACATGCAGAAAATTTTCATAAATATTATTTACAGCAAGAGAGGAATTATCAATAGTGTTAAATTGAACTCTTCTGATGCCCATTGGATATGAGGTATTGTCAATAGTTGTAGGGATGCAATAATCATTAACTACAGTATTTCGGTATGCTGCAACAACATCTTTTGTTTCTCTGAGAGTTCGGGCATTATCACCATGCACAGCATTACCTGTGGGTTGTCCCATGTAATTAACTAATGGAGTAGAAAACAATGGTAAACTTGTTGTGGCATTTCCATCGCTCCAATATGTACCTGAGGTATATGTCATTAAGTCGCAATAATAATTATTATCTGAACCTTGCCATCTCCAGCCTGCCGACCATGAGTTTTCTGTCCAGTCATACCAGTTTGTAGGTCCGGGTTGGGTGTTTTGATATTTTGAGTGATGAGCTCCCATATTATGTCCCATCTCATGAATTGCAGTAGTTCCAGTTGCTGCTTGTTGTACTCTAACCAAACTAAATCCAAGTTCGTTGAATCCTGTTTTGTATTCTAATAACCAACCAAGTCCACCAACGCTCGATATATTTACAAGCAAAATACATAAATCAGCATGATATTGATTTCTTAAAGCATTAACATTTTCCATATATCTGGGCGAGCCTTCAAGATTCCATGGATCATATCCTTCATAAAAAGAAAATCTTGCAAGATCTTTTGATGGACCTCCTTCTGCTTCACTTGCTTCTGTGTATGATTCAAGATAAGAATGTACAAGATTAAATCTGATTTTTATGGGAGTGTTGTCAACCGACAATTGTGCATATTGAATCATGTTTGCAATTACAAGATTGATATTTGTACCTGATGAATTTGCCCATGAATTTGCTGCAGGAGTATAGGCAACTAAAATATCTATTCTACTTACATCATAAGGGGATTTTTGTGATTTAATGAAATTGTTTTGTGATTTTTCAAAATTCTCCTGTTTCAATATATTATCAATGGGTACAGGAATTCTGTAATCTTTCGGAATTTTAAAATCGGGATGAGAACTTTCAATTACATCAAGTTTGCTACAATCCTGCGAAATCAAATATGTATCTTTACCATTTCCGTCTTTTCGCATGGAATATAGTTCGTTCAGTTCAGGAATACCTATTTTTAAATCATAATTATTCTCATTTACTGCCAATAAAATGTATCCGAATTTGTATCCTTGAATTCTTGCTCTTGTACAAATTGTACCATTAACATCAATATAATTGTCATCAATAACAGCCTTATATTGTTTTTTTGTATCAATGTTTAAAACAATAGTATCTCCGATTTTTACAAGGTTTTCAAAAAAAACTGTGTTAAGCTCGAATTTCCTGAACCAAACAATATCATCTGTTTCTTTAAAAATTTCGGAGGGGGAGTTTTTTTGAAAATCATAATCCGGAACATTATTATTTTCCAAATTAATTTTAGACTGAGTTAGGACATTGCCAGTAATCAGAGTTAAAATCAAAATTGTTAGAATAAAGCAGTAAATATTTTTCATCGTAAAAAATTTTTATCAAAATATAATAAAAACATGTTTAGTCCTTGATACATCTTATACTAGAACCGTTTTTTTTATCCGGTAAAATAATTTCAGTTGCATAATCATAGTAATTAATTTTTATTCCTGTACCATAGTCAGGGTCCCAGGCTTCGTTCGAAGTCCATAAAAAAATTGAAGCTCCTAAATCTATAAATTTTCCGAAATAGTTAAAAGCACCACCTGGAAGAGCCGAAAAGTAATAATCATCCGTGCCATAATTTCCTCCATAAATATCTTTCATCCATCTGGGATGTTCGTTGGTATCACAATCACCTCCTAATGGAGATCCAATTTGTCTGCAAGACTTTAGTTTATTTCCTGTAGGAGCATTTATTCCTCCTGCAAAATTCAGTAGAGTTTGCCATTCTTGTTCGCTTGGAACATGCCATCCTACCGGACAAATTCCTCGGGAATCTTCTACGGTATAAAAATTATATAGTCCTCCGTAAAGGTCTTTCCAAAAAATATTATTTTCATACCAAACAAATGCCGGAGATGTTAATTCTTCCCAGATATGCGGGTCATACACGTATGGAATCGGATCTCCATTACGAAACTTTGTCGTTTTAAGATTTTGCTGCATCCAGCATTGAGATCCTATCTGAACAGTTAAATAGTAATTTCCGTCAATATCTTTAATCAAGGGAGTTTCTTCACAAACTGGAATTTCTTCACCAATATCAAAAACATAAACATAATCACCTGTTGGAGAAGAATAATAAGTACTATTGCCCAGCGATGAGTAGGCTGTGATTTTTAAATTATCTCCGAGATTATACGGAAAGTTTTCAAAAATTTCTGATGTGTTCCTTAATAAGAATTCAGATTCTATTTTCTCGAAATTGAGTGATTTTGATTTTGAGTTGTTGGAAATATTAACTAATTTAACAGAATGACTTTCTTCCGAGGTGAGAATATTTAAAATAAATATTCCACTTTCCGGGGCATCAAACTTAAAATTATGTATTCCTGCAGGTAAATATATTTCATTTCTAAAATAAATTTTACCATCAATATCGGAAATCAATACTTTTACATTATTATCATTTTGAATGTTAAATGTTATCAGAGTTGAATTTTCAAATGGGTTTGGATATGATTTGATATTGATTTTTTTTGTGAAATTTGAAATGTTTTCAATACCTGAAAAGTTTATTATAAGCGTAGTGTCAGGGTAATAAAGGCGTGTTTCATTACCCTTAGTTAAATTTTTTACAACTATGCTATCAGATGGAATTCCATATCCATGACTGCTAACAGTAAATTTTAAAACAATCTGCGATTGTGATATTAAACAAAAACTTGTTAGTATTCCGAATATTATCGTTAATAAATATCTCATAATGTTTTATTTTTTTATAATTCTGTAATTCAAAATTTTAGTTTCGGCAATTATTTTTAATAAATAAATTCCGTTGCTAAATCCGGAAATGTTTATTTCAGAAATGGTTGCGGTAGAATTATTTGTCAAGACTAATTTTCCTGCAGCATCATAAACTTCATAAGCAAAATTATTATTGGCACTTACTGTAAAAATTCCATTGTTTGGATTTGGAAAAATTATAATTTCTATATCTTCATAGGTATTATTGAAAATGGTTCCGTTGTCTTCGTTAGTTATGTATAATTCGTCAATGTATAGATATTCACCGCTCCAGTCGGTTTCATTAGGATTGTATTGTATAGCTAAAAATTTTGTTCCCACAGGAAATGTAAATTCATAATCATCCCAATGATTAGAAGGTACATTAGTGATGGTTTGCTGCCATGAAAAGCTTTGAAGTTCAGCATCTGTAATTGAATATCCTACACGGAAATTATCATATCTATAGCTGTATGCTTTTCTGTATTTAAACATTAGTTTAACTTCGCCTGTAAAATTAACTTCGGGAGATATTAAATATTGAGTAAAAGATTGTGGTTCATAATCAGCTGAAGAAAAACGTAAGGAACGAATTCCGTGCGATGCAATATCTGTTGAATGGGTAACAAGATTATTAGAATTAGGCGAAGAACTTCCATAGAGAATAGACCAGCAATCAGCAGGAGCTGTTGCAGATTCAAAACTTTCGAAAATGTTTTGAGTAAATCCTGAGCAAAGAGTGGTAAAACTAAAAGGACCTGTCCAATTACTGAATAAATCAACATCACATTGATTCATTGCATAAAAATCATAAGTAGTATTTGGTTCGAGATTTTGTATTGTAATAGGTAAAGAGCTAACATTAGTGACTGTTCCTTCATCGTTTGGATTAAAGCCTGTAATACCGTATTTTACGAACCATGTCGTCTCATTTCCAAGATTTGCCCAGCTTACTTGAGCGGATTCGGATGTAATATTTGAAATAATAATATTTTCCGGATCAGGACATTGGGCTGTAATTATATACAACTGTATCTGCGGAATATTTCCTGTAAAAACATTGGCTTCTCCAAGAATGATAGGATTTACTTCGGTATCGTCCGAAAAACAAAGTCCGCGGGTATTTCCGGAATAAAATGATCCCCATTCAAGATTCATACTTGAATATTCTTTATTTTCATACACAGCAATAACCAGATTATCGGCATTATTATAAATGAAAGGATTTTCTAAATTAATTTCTAACCATTCTCCTGCTTGAGGAAAAGTAATTTCACCCGAATAGACAAATGTTAAGTTAGCCGGACTTATCCAGTCGTTTTCACTATCGAAACTATTTTTAGGTGTATGTGCCATGTAAATATTCCAATTATTACTGTTATTTGTAAAAAAGCCGTCTTTAAACAAATATCTGAGTTTTGTTATTTGTCCTTGATGATTTATTTCATTTTGCAAGTAAATTGTTTGTGAATAGGAATAGTTGTAATCTCCATAAATTGGCAAAGCCATACTTGTATTATCGCCTGAACCTATTTGAATATCTTCCTGTGATTTAACAAATTGGCATGTTAAAATCATGCTTGCCAATAAAACGATTGAATGTAGAATCTTTTTCATAACTTTAATTTTTATAATTATTATTTAATGAAATCCTTTAATCTTTAACACATCTAACTGCAGCACCAATATTTTTATTAAATATTCCGGTTGCAACATCATCTCTGTTGTAATCCATATTTAAGTCGTAAGCTAAAATATTATCCTCCTCTGATGATGACCACCAATCCCCCCCTGTGATTAGCAAGTAAAAATTTCCGTCATAATATTTAACCCCACCTGGTAATGCACTAAAATTTGTTTCATTGGTATGATTATTAGGCTGCGCCCATAAATCAGTGGACTTTAATTTTGGAGCTGAGGTTTCGGCTCCACCAGCAAAATTTAATAATTGATTCCATTCCGAATAGCTTGGTAAATGCCAGCCTTGCGGACAAGCTCCCTGTAAATTACTAGGATTTATATTACTTCCTGTATTTCCATCAACTGCAGCAGTCCAATTGTATAAAACTCCAAAAGTATTGTAATTGGGTGATTGTTTTGCTTCGGTTACATCATTTCCCTGATATCCATAAACATAATAATATTTTTCAGTGCTTGATTGTGTAGAAGATGGAGAAAATTCCGGTAGGTATTTTAAGTTTTCTTTCATCCAGCATTGTTTCCCAATACGAACACTATTGTAAGAGTTATTGTCTCTTGAGTCTGTAAAAACTCCACCACAAGATGATGTTGAAAATTCAAAATTTATGGTTTTACTTGATGTCGGAATATCGTACTTATGTTCGCTGTATATACCTGAATATGCTATGTAAAACATCTGATCTCCTGTATTATATGAAAGTAATATCTGATTTTTCGAACTTTTTAAAATATAATCATTTTTCGTAATGAAGTTTTCTTTCAAATAAATGTCTGGTTGGGATGTATTATTATTTATTGAAATAAAACTAACAGAGCGATATTCTTGGTTATCTGTCTTTAAAGTTAAAACATAATAACCTCGTGGAATATCTGTAATTTCCAGAATATTAAGACCTGAATTAACTTTTATAGATTTTTTTAGAATCAGGTTACCGTTCACATTAGTAATTGAAATTTCCACAGTAGAATAAGTATTACTGTAAAATTCTATTTGGGCTTTAACATCAAAAGGATTAGGATAAATCTTCAGTAGTGACTTTTGATTTGTAATTTGATAGATACCGGCTGTTCCAAAAAGTTTTAAAGTATCGCCTCCGCTAATGGTTAATGAATAGCCCTGAGTAATGTTCTCAATGAAGATGCTGTCAATTTCATTTGTAATACCGCTTGCGGTGAAATCAATAAGATAAGTTTGGGCTTGCAAGCTCACTGGTACTAATATTACCAAAACAAATTTTATTAACTTTTTCATAATTATTTCCACATTATTTATTCAAATACTATAATATTTATTCTACCGTTTCCAGCTACGCCACCTTCTATGTACACCCAGCACTGATTTGCATTATTCCAATTTGGTGATCTAACAATATTAAAGTTATTTGCAGATTGATCGCCATTTGTAGCAATTGCATACCAGTTTAGATTGCTTGAAATATTTAAATTATGTGTTACTAAATTCCAAGCATTTGGGGTTATTGTCATTACGACCGAAGCTTTTTTAATAGTTGGAATACCTAAACTTGCTCTAAAACCTTCAGCAGTATTTTTTCTAATGTAGTTATCATTAGAAGAGAAAAAAACATTGTCAGTATTTCTAGTAGTAGCAGCATGAGACATATTTAAGTATTCAGAAAAACCATATCTAAAATAAATATCTCCACTTCCATCTCTTGCAACAATTTTATTTGCGGAGTTAGTTGTAGTTGCATCTACTGCCCATGTTGTTGCAGTACTGCCATTATAATTACTTCCTGTTAGGTATGAACCTCTTGTTAGGTTTGCATGAGTATGATCTCCTGCGGCAACGGTTCCTGATGTAGTGCCAACGTTAAGTGTAGCACTGTTTCCCAAACCTGAAATTCTAGCCACAGGCACAGTTCCTGCTTCTAAGGTTCCGTTGTTCCAGTACCAAAGCCATCCATTATCGCCAGAATTATAAATCCCTTGGTATTGTGAATGTATCATAAGTGTTGCGATGTTATTTCCGCTACCGTCTCTAAAGTTAATCCCCCCATAATTATTTTTTGTTCCATATATAGAAATGGCACCATAATTACTTGCGGAACCGGTTGTGTATAATTGTCCTGATGTGCGTATATTTCCGCCAACATCTAGTTTCTGAGTTGGAGCATCAGTTCCAATTCCTACTTTTCCATCACCTAGGATTACCATTCTGGAAGTGTTTTGAGTGCCAAAAAATATACGAGAATTTTCATAGTTATTTATCCATAAGTCCGTTCCATTTATCCCCACAGCAGAACCATCGCTTGCTCCATTTCCTGTTGCAGCATTTCTATATGAAGTAAACCCCGCCCAACCTGTACTTCCAGAATTATAAACATACAAATTGTCTGAAAAAATAATTCCGGCTGAAAAAGCTCCATTTGCATCTCTAGCTATAATTTTGTTTGCAGTATTTGCCGAAGTTGCATCAACTGCCCAGGTTCTTGCCGTGCTACCGTCGTAATTGCCTCCGGTAAGATATGAACCAACACTCAAAGTAGCATGAGTATGGGATGACGGAGCTGCTCCTATATCTGTTAAAACCTGAGCCGGAGTTTTCTGTGCAAGTGTAGTTGGTCCCGAAGCATAAATATAACCACCCGTAGTATAACTCGATAACCCTGTCCCGCCTCGAGGAACAGAAAGCGTTCCACTAACAATATGCGAAGCATCGTGTGTGTGAGAGGATGGAGCATAACCTGCACTTGCATGATTTCCCCAGGAGTAAGCTGTATTCCAGTTCGAAATGTTTGTTGAACTGATTCCTCCGGCTGGAGTATTATCAAAATCTACTTTACTGAATAAAGATACCCAGCTTGTGCCACTCCAGAAGAAAAATCCCGGACCGGTACTTGTATTTGTATTATATACAAGTAATCCAACCGCAGGATTTGTTACTGGCGAGGCTGAACTTAAATTGGAAATATTAAGTTTTGGAATAAGTAATCCCATGTTATTTGACTCTATATGCAACATCGCCGAAGGATCCGGAGTTTCCGTATTTATCCCGATGTTTTGCGAGTAGCTGAAACTACATAAAATAACTGTCAGGATTAAAAATAAATTCAATTTTAATTTTATTTTCATTTCTATTTGATTTTAAGGATAATACGCTTCAATTATTGCAGTAACTACTCTTTCACTAGCCATGGAGTGTAAATGCACTTTAACTATATAAGTTGGCCAACCTAATGTATTGTTAGGATTTATTTGATAAATACTTCCTCCCCAGTAATTTGTTGTAAAATTAGGACTAAGATTATACCATTGATTAACTAATGAACAATTAACTCTATTCCCGTTATTAGTGGGATAATTACAATCCCACCAAGTATTGTATCCTGCTTTTGGACAAAGACATATATAATAATTTGATCCATCAGTATATATTCCTAGTTTAACAGCATAATCTTCATAAATTACAGTATATCCTGTTGAAATTTGAGCTTGAAATCTTCTAACTACCATTTTTGCATTACCGCCACCTAATCCTGAAGAATTGTCAAAAATTATCATACCTCCTGAATCTGAATTGCTATTAGAAGAGCCTGTAATTTTAATACTGCCGCTATTAACATGTAATCTATTAGTAGGAACAGAATTTGTTCCTATCCCAAGATTTCCAGTAAATGTAGAATTAACTCCATAATAATCTTTTACACGTAATGAATTGCTCCCAATATCATAAGATTCTGTAATTCCTGGTCTTAGGTGTCCGGCTGCTCCTATTCTCCAACGAGTTGTGTTTTCTGTATTAAATTCTATATTATTTGCTTCGAGATTAGTAATATGTAAAACTTCTCCTACCATTCCAATAATTGAACCATCCGAAGTACTATTACCTGTTGTCTGATTTGTGAATTTTAACATTCCTGCCCAACCCGAAGAATTATTACTATTAATATGTAAATCTGCTTGAGGGGATAAAATTCCGATACCTACATTACCTCCATTAAAAATTGCAGGATAATTATTACTTGCTCCACTAACATTTACTCTAAGCCCAATATTATTTGAACTAGAGGTTAAAATCCCTGAGGAACTAATATCTACAACAACTTTTTCGATATCAATATTTGCTATTCTTTTATCTTCAAATTTATGACCTGTCATAGACTCTGTAGTAACAGATCCATTTAATTCTGAAATTATACCACTACCATTATCTGATGAAGTTATATAAATACCGCTTCCATTTCCTTTTTCATCAACTATAATTCCCTGTCCATTATTTGATTCTTCAATATATAAACCTGATTCATTATCATTTTCGTAGATGTGAATTTTACCTGTATTTGGCGTTGATGTTCCAATACCAAGTCTGGAATTAGTATTGTCCCAATATAAATTTGTATTTGAGCCCAAAGTATTTGTTCCACTCCAGAAAGCAACTCTGGTTGCCGTACCTGTTCCCCCAACGGTTTCTTGAGATAGAGATATTCTTACCCAAACAGGTGATAGTGGAGTGCCAGAGTTATAGTAAAAACCTGGATTATTATCAGTTTGATAAATCATTAAACCAGTGGCGGGATTGCTAATTGCATCTCTTTGTGCTTGAGACATTCTCGGTATTAAAATACCTGAATTTGTTGAAGAAACATCCAGCATAGCCGAAGCATCTGGATCTGTTCCGGTGTTGTTAATAGCTACTCCTTGCGGAAAAACTTTGATGTAGTTAAATATACATATTATAATAATTATCCACCTGATTGTTTTCATTATTGTTTTCATTTTTTTATTAATTTAATTTCACTATTTGATTGAGTTATGGTTGAAAATACTTTTACCAAATATATTCCTGATTTAAGGGTTTCTGTAGTAAATCTGATTTGATTACTTCCTGCACTTATAGTGTGATATTCAGTAAAAAGATTAATCCCATTAAGATTGAAAATACTAATTATAACTTCATCCTCTACCGGACTTTTAATTAAAAGCATAGAGTAATCATCACAAGGGTTTGGAAAAATTGAAATTTCTGTAATATTTGAAAATGGCTTAAAAATCTGACAAATTTCTTGTTTTTGAAGTTTGCCGTCTAAATCATATTGTAAAAGTTTGTAATAAATTATTGATGAGGAGTTTTCACCTGAATCATCAATAATACTATATAAAATATTTGAATTGCTGTTACCTGATGCCGGTACTTTTGATAGGTTTATCCACTGTTTAGAATTCGAGCTCATTTTTTGAATTTCGAAGTAATCAGAATTTTTCTCCGAAGCAGTTTCCCAAACGAGCATAATATTCTTACACAAATCATCTAAACATTGAGCTTTAAAATACAGTAACTCTACAGGTAAAGGTGTTGATTGGCTTGCAATAGTGAATCTTGAAAATCCCGGAGTGTTAAAAGTGATATATTGATTGATTCCTGCATCTATAGGGTCGGAGAGGGGTTGCCAATAGTTCGAAGTAGTGTATCTATAGGGGATTAACTCTTCTTTTAAGTGTCCGTTCAGTTCTGAGTCCCAGAAGTAAAACTTTAATTCTGCCGGATTGCTGTTGTCGGGAGTAATATCATAAAATCTTGTTATGCTTCCATTCGACGAATATATTCCTGTTCCCTGTTGAATCTGATGTCCTCTGATAAAAGTTACATTTCCCAGATTAGCCGAAGTTTTTACTCCCACACCAATATTTCCAGGATTTATAAAACTGCTACCGGTATTATTTACATTAGCCTGAATTCTTACTGTTCCGGTATTGTTAATAGGATCAGAAACCATTATTCTGTTGGAGGCTGTTTCGTTAACTATATTTCCGGTTGAGCCTAAATCTATCTCAGAGTTTTGTAAATCAATTTTTCCCTGTACAATATCAAGATTGTTTTGTACCGAAATATTTTGCAAAAGTTTTATTCCATCATTCGAGTTGTTAACCTTTAAGTTATAAAATGATAAACTGTTTGTTCCCTGAATTTTTTGTTCTGAACTTGTTGATGAAAACGTGATGGTTCCGATACCGCTACGGAAATTATTTGAATTATTGATTAAATCGCCTTTGATTATTAATTCACTGCTGTTTTGAGAAATGCTGCCATTTGCAGATACTTTAACATTTCCATTTACTGTTATCTTTGTCCCCTGAAATAAATCATCAGAAATAAACAATAATGCTTGTTGTGTCGAAGCTGTGAGATATAAAATTGTGAATAAGGTTATGTAATAAAATTTTTTCATTTAAAATACTTAATTTTTTTTTACAAATTTACCGAGTAATAGTGTTACCTTATAGTATTAATATGTATAAATACCTGTATTTTTACAAGTATTTAAAGCTGCTAAGTGCTTGTAAATCAACAGATTTTCTAAATTTGTTTGAAAATATAAAATTTTGCTCTTGTTAGGTGTTTTAATTTTATGAAATTCAAACAGTAGATTAATTTTCTAAAAATTCTTCGAATTGGCTGGCTTTATGAGCATTTTCGCGGAAGAAGGAAGGTGTAATCCCTGTTAATTTATTAAAAACATTATTAAATGTTACTCTAGAATTAAACCCACAACTTTTTGCAATGCCTTCAATTGAATAATTCCGGTATTCATCTGAAATAAGCATTCTACGAGCTTCTTTTATTCTGTATTCATTAACAAATGTTGTAAAATTTTTACCGAGTTTTTCGTTAATCACTTGTGAGATATGTTTTTTATAGATTTTTAATTCTTCTGCAACATCGTCAATTGTTATATCCGGATTAAGATATATTTTTTTGTCTTTGAACAAACTTTTCAAATTATTAAGTATTTCGCATTTTTCTTCTTCAGTAAGTGATGACTTTTCATATTTTGTTCCGGAAGTATCATTATCATTTTCCTTAGATTCGTCATTAATTTTTAAATTAGTTGCAGGTGTGATAATGAGTTGTTCTTCCTCTCGCATTGATTCAAGATTCATTTTCAACAATTTATTATAAGCTCTGAATTTTTGTTTTTTCTGTATTAACGAAAAAATCAACAGCGATAAAATGATAATTGAAATAATAATTACTGCGAAAATGATTTTCTTTTGACGTTGAATTTCTTTGAGGTTAGCTTGTTCTTTTAGTTCGAGCAGTTCAATTTGAGCTTGTTTTCGTTCCAGTTCGTATTTAGTTTCTATTTCAGCTATTTGTTTTCTGACATTAAGCTGGTTTAAACTGTCTTTGATAAAATAGTGTCGCTGAAGTTTTTTATATGCATTATAAAAATCTCCTTTTTCTTCTAGCAATTGCGACCTGCTTAATAAAATATCAGAAATTTCGTAATGTAATCCGTATTTTTGAGCAATTGAATCGGCTTTATTATAATAAAATTCTGCAAGAGCAAAATCTCTTTTATCTTTGTAAATATCTCCAATCCCTTTTAAACTGGCGATTATAGGTTTGAGTTGTCCTAATTCCTCTTGATATTTTAAGGCAAGTTTATAATTCTTCATAGCTTCCTGGTAATCTTTTAAATGCAGGAATAAGTGGGCTTTATTGGTATATATAATTTGAAGTTGATATTTGAAATTGTTTTCCTGTGCAATTTTTTCAACATCTTCGTAATATTCTAACGCTGATTTGTAATCTCCTTTAACTGCGTTTAAAATGCCTAGATTTATTATCGCCAATGATTTAACGTATGGCAATGAGTCGTCACATTTTTTAATGGCGGAATTTAGAAAGTCAAGTGATTTGTCATATTCTTGATTAAGCATATATATAGATGCAAGGTTAACCAATATAGAGGCTTCTTGCTTAACATTTTCAAGTTTACCGGCTATTTTGAGTGAGTTTATGTAAAAGTTAAATGCTGTAGAATATTCTCCTTTAATGCTATAGGCTATTCCCAGTGCTGCAAGAGCTTTCATCTTACCATAATCATCAGCATTTACAGTGAAATAAGATAGGGTTTCCTTTGCCAATATTAAACTGTTTTCTGTGTCCATTCTGAAAGAAAACGCATTGGCTTTGGAGATTTTTGCATAGGCAATTAATTTTTTGTCATTTATACTTTCTGCTAATTCCATAGCTTTTAAAGCATAAAACATCGAACTGTCAGGATTTATAGGACGAAAATCATCTGATAAGTTTATAAGTTTAAAAACAAGTAAGCTGTCATTGGAAAATTTATTGTCTTTATTGAAATTATTTGATTTGGCTTCAAAATTATTCAATAAAGAAAAAATACAAATTATTGTGATTGTCCGGAAAATTTTGATTGCCGGTATAATATTATTATTAAGTTTAAACATTCTGTTTTTTTAGACAAAGATAAAAAATTTTAATTAAATATTGTAAAATTCAAAATTAAAACTTAT
>CALJNE010000040.1 GCA_937982115.1 uncultured Bacteroidales bacterium
AAGGGAGTAAGATGTCCTATGGAATTATCCACATACTTCAGGATAAATGCAGCAAACAGCGGACAATTTGAAAGAACATTAATTGTTGCTGACGAAGACTCTTACGTGAGTTATATGGAAGGATGTACAGCTCCGATGAGAGACGAAAATCAATTACATGCTGCCGTGGTTGAAATTATAGCTTTAAAAAATGCAGAAGTAAAATATTCAACCGTACAAAATTGGTATCCCGGCGATAAAGCAGGGAAAGGCGGCATTTATAATTTTGTTACCAAAAGAGGTATTTGCAAAGGCGATAACTCAAAGATTTCGTGGACACAGGTTGAAACCGGTTCAGCAATAACATGGAAATACCCGAGTACAATACTTAAAGGAGATAACTCAGTGTCGGAGTTTTATTCAGTAGCAGTAACAAATCATTTTCAACAAGCAGATACAGGAACAAAAATGATTCATCTCGGTAAAAATACTAGCAGCACTATTGTTTCAAAAGGTATTTCTGCCGGGCGAAGTAATAATTCCTACAGAGGTCTTGTAAAAATTGCCAAGAATGCAGTCAATTCAAGAAATTTTTCGCAATGCGACAGTTTGCTGCTTGGCGATAAATGCGGAGCTCACACTTTTCCTTATATTGAAGTGGAAAACGATAGTTCCATAGTAGAACACGAAGCTACTACCTCAAAAATCAGCGAAGATCAGATATTTTACTGCAATCAGCGTGGAATTTCCACTGAAGATGCAGTTGGATTAATTGTAAACGGTTATGCTAGAGAAGTTTTAAACAAACTGCCCATGGAATTTGCCGTAGAAGCTCAAAAACTTCTGCAAATAAGCCTTGAAGGAAGCGTCGGATAATGAATAAACCAAATAACATAGAACCATTTTTGAACGCCATCGGAATTATGCAAGAACATACAATTCTAAAGCTCAAGTCAAATCCTGATTTGATTGAAGAAATTGCAGAATATTCCTTTTCCGACAATCCTGACGCATGGAAAGCCGTATGGATTCTTAACTTATATCTTGACAGATATGATGGACAGCAAATAATCTCCCATTACAGAGATGCGTTCATAGAAAATTTACATAAGATACAAAAAGACGGTCATATTAGAGAAATCATAAAACTATTAACAAAAATTAAACTAAGTGAAGAACATGAATCGGAAGTTTTCGACTATTGTTTCTCACAACTTTCAAACAATAAGATACAGGCTTCAGTTAGGGCAATGTCTTTTCAATTTATATTAAACGCAGCAAAAAAATATCCCGAAATAACCGAAGAAATAGAATACATTTTTGAGGATATTAAAAATTATTTAAGCCCCGGTATAAGAAGCAGCATTCAAAATAAAATAATGAAAACAGAATTGTTGAATAATAAAAAATAAGAATATGTTATCAATAAAAGATTTACATGCCGAAATAAACGGAAGAGAAATTTTAAAAGGAATAAATCTCGAGATAAAAAAAGGGGAAGTTCATGCCATAATGGGACCCAATGGATCAGGAAAATCTACACTCGCATCTGTATTGGCAGGGAAGGAAGATTACGAAATTACAAAAGGCGAAGTTCTCTATATGGGAAAAAATTTACTTGATCTTTCAGTGGAAGAAAGAGCTAAGGAAGGTATTTTTCTAAGTTTTCAATATCCAGTAGAGATTCCCGGTGTGAGCATGATTAATTTTATGAAAACAGCCGTAAACGAACATCGTAAATATCAAGGTCTGCCGCCAATGAGTTCGGCTGAATTTCTGAAATACATGCGTGAAATGAAAGATATTGTTGAATTAAAATCTGATCTGGCAAACCGTTCTGTAAATCAAGGATTTAGCGGAGGAGAAAAAAAACGTAATGAAATTTTTCAGATGGCAATGTTAAAACCTAAACTTGCCATACTCGACGAAACAGACTCCGGATTGGATATTGACGCTTTAAGAATCGTGGCAAATGGTGTTAATAAATTAAAAACCAATGAAAATTCCATAATTGTTATTACTCACTATCAAAGGTTGCTTGATTATATAGTTCCCGATTTTGTGCATATTTTGTATGACGGTAAAATAGTTAAATCAGGAACAAAAGAATTGGCACTCGAGTTAGAACAAAAAGGTTATAATTGGATTAAAGAATAAAATTCTTGAATATGGATATTGAAACTTCTTTTAAAAAATATATAAAGCTTTTTGAAGAAACATCTTCAAAACTAAAAAATGAAGATAGCGAGTTTGTTTACAAAACTCGTATCAAAGCTTTTGAAAAATTCAAAGAAACAGGATTGCCTGATCATAATCACGAAAACTACAAATATGCCGGCATAGCGGAAATTTTATCCGAAGATTATGAGTTTTCTTTAGAATCACGACAAGCTCTGGTTGATTTAAACCACTTTTTTGAATGCGAAGTTAAAGATTTAGACACTCATGTCATTTTACTTTCAAACGGTGAATATTATCAGAACAACAAACCCATTGAGGGCATTAACGAAAATATTATTATTTGCAGTCTGAAAGAAGCAAAAATTAAACATAAAGACCTCTTTGAAAAATATTACAACAAAACCGTATCAGAAAGCAATGACGGCTTTGTCGCTTTAAATGCCATGTTTGCTAATGACGGTTTATTTATTTACGTTCCCGATAATACAAAAGTCAACAAAACTATTCAACTCGTAAATCTAACACATGGTTTTGGAAATAAAAATATTTTTAAAAGGAATCTTGTTGTTGTTGGTAAAAATGCCGAACTATCTTTGATTATTTGTGATCACACCCTTAACAACAGTAAAAATTTCACCATTGACATAACAGAAAGTTATGTTGAAGAAAACGGATTTTTGCAATATCATACCTTACAAAACGAACCCAACAAATCATCAGTAATAAACAATCTTTTCATTCAGCTTGAAAGATATGCAAGAATAAATTCTTTTGTATTGTCTTTACATGGAGGCCTTATAAGAAATAATCTTTATGCAAAGCTTTCAGGAGAAAATTCCGAAGCAAATCTTTACGGAGTTAACCTTACCGACAGAAAACAAAGAATAGACAATTTTACAATTATTGACCATATAGCTCCTAACTGCACGAGCAACGAACTTTACAAAGGAATTCTCGATGAAGAAGCAAAAGGATCATTTGCCGGAAGAATTATTGTAAGGCCGGGAGCTCAAAAGACAAATGCCTATCAGACAAACAAAAACATCTGTCTCACTCCCGAAGCTAAGATGCGAACAAAACCACAACTGGAAATTTATGCCGATGACGTAAAATGTTCGCATGGAGCTACTGTTGGGCAACTTGATGAAGATGCTCTATTTTACCTGAGACAAAGAGGAATTGATTACAAAGAAGCACGCTTGCTGTTAATGTTTGCTTTTGTGAACGATATTTTATTAAAAATGGAAATCGAACCATTACGCAATAGAGTTGCAAGTCTTATAAATGCGAGATTGCGTGGAGAGTTTAGCGACTGTTCACATTGTTTGTTAAACTGTCATACAAGAGAATAATACTATGGTACACACTCCGGAAATAGAAATTGGAACAGAATACTATATCAGTAAACTCACAGGCAGATGGGGAATTAGACGCAGGATAAATTCCATTGGAATAAATTCCGGAAAAAAAATCATCTTTCTAAGAAAAAATCGTAACGGACAATACATTTTTAAATTTTCGGATAAGAAGAGAAAACAAAAATTACCAAACAATTATCTTCATTTTATAAATCTTATCCCTACAGATGATCCAAATTTTGAGCTAAAAGCAGATGCAGATTCAAAAACTATTTATGTTGATATTTTTCGGAACGAAGATACTACATGTTTAAATATTTTCGAAAAAGAAAACGAATATGCTTATAATGACCACAAGTTCAGAATTAACTATTTGCCTGCACTATCTACAATCTACGGAGAACAATACGAAAGAAAAAAACTTAGAAATAAAATTCTTAGCGATTTCCCGGATGTTTTCCTAGGTATTATAGACTTTAACAACCTCGAAAACGATTTGTTTCTACTCACCCAATTTATTGATATGGATGCGAAAATCGTTTTGGTTGTCAAGAATTACGATGAGAGCAAACTTGAAAAACCTGTTGATTTTGAACTTTTGGGAAAACTTATTGGTATTCCAATTTTAAAAATAAACGAAGACGAAGGTATAATTTCCGAAGAAGACAGAAAAAAACTTTTTGAAACCTTAATTCGCACTCATAAGGATATTGAACCGGATGTGCGTCATGTACACGTTAACTTTGGCAGAGAAATCGAAAAAAGCATATCAAACCTTATAAAATTTTTAAAACGCAGAACCAAAAACGATTTTATAGCTTCGGCACGATACCTTGCAATTGGTTTGTTGGAAAACGATCCTCTAATTTATAAACTTTTTGAAAATGAGAAATGGTATCACAAACTAAAAGAAAAGCGCAAATCAGAAGCTGAAAGATTATCAAGTTTATATAATGACCATGTTTTTAACATTATAAAAAATGCCCGAAAGGCTTATGTGAGCGGAGCAATTAAAGAAATTAATGCTCCATACCAACCGGAGACACTTACCAAAAAAATAGACAGAATAGTAACTCACAAGTTTTGGGGATTCCCAATTTTTATAGCCTTTATGGCTCTAACATTTTATTCTACTTTCGAGCTGGGAAAAATTCCAATGCATTGGCTTGAAAATGGTATAGAAAAATTAACAAATTATCTCGAAAACTCTCTCGCCCCAAGTTTCTGGAAAGATTTGATTATTAACGGAGCTATTGATGGAGTTGGCGGAGTTTTGGTGTTTCTGCCTAATATTTTTATTCTTTTCTTTTTCATTGGTTTTCTAGAGACATCAGGATATATGTCGCGGGCAGCCTTTATAATGGATAAGTACATGCACAAAATCGGTTTGCACGGAAAATCCTTTATCCCAATGATTATGGGATTTGGTTGTACCGTGCCTGCTATTTTGAGTACACGTATCCTCGAAAACAAAAGAGACAGAATTCTCACAATGCTTGTCGTACCGTTTATGTCCTGTTCAGCTCGTTTGCCGGTATATATTTTACTAATTTCGGCATTTTTCCCGGAACAGCCGGTTTTAATTCTTTTTGGAATTTATGGTTTTGGAATTCTGCTGGCAATGATTGTATCGTTGTTTTTTAGTAAAACCATTTTAAAGCAGAAAGAAAATCCATATATAATGGAGTTATTGCCATACAAACGGCCAAGTATAAAGTTCCTGCTTTATTACACATGGATGCGAGGTAAAGAATATTTAAAAAAGATTGGTGGTATAATTCTTATAGGATCGGTAATTATTTGGTTGTTGGGTTATTTTCCAAGAAATGTACAATACAGCAAAAATTATGATGAGTTAATCAGCAATGCCGAAAGCACCGAAAAAATTGATGAACTTTTACTTCAAAAGGAAGCGGAACATCACAAACTTTCTTATATTGGACAAATAGGTTCTTTAATTGAACCTGTTATGCGACCTCTGGGTTTTGATTGGAAAATGAGTGTAAGTTTAGTAGCAGGTATAGCCGGAAAAGAAATTACCGTTAGCACAATGGGAGTACTTTATCAAGCTAAAGAGGAAGGACATTCATTGCAAAACAAATTAAAATCCGAAGTATATACTTCTGGTCCAAAAGCAGGAGAACCTGTTTTTACAAAACTTGTTGCTCTGGCATTCATGTTTTTTGTTTTAATTTATTTTCCGTGTATGGCTGTAATTTCTGCCATCTGGAAAGAATCTAAACTTAAATGGGCAGTTTTTACCGCTGTTTATACAACTGCATTGGCCTGGTTAGTCGCCTTTGCAATCTATCAAATAGGAAGTCTTTTATAGTATTTAAAGCAATATAAAATTTCTTAGTAAAATTTTATTATTTTTACTGAAACTAAAAACTTTATATATGAAATTTCCTGATGAATTAAGCTGCAATTATATCACTGAATTAAACAAATACGTTATTGTTGATCCCTATCCGTTTTCAATAGATTTAAAAAATTCCCGCGGAATGTTTATACAAACCGTTGAAGGCGAAAAAATATTCGACTGGACAGGTTTGTACGGGTCAAAATTATTAGGATATAATCATTCGGGAATGTTCGAAAAAGAATATATCGAAAAATTGATATATGCAGCAAATAATAAAATGCCAAATCCTGATTTTCTCACTCCCGAATGTTTGGAGTATTATCGTTTGCTGCACGAAATTGCACCTCGCTGCATGAAAAACGAAAAACTTGAAGTTTACAGCGTTAACTCCGGAGCCGAGGCCGTAGAAAATATGATGAAATATTTCATCAATATTTATAACAAACGTATGATACGCTGCGGAAAACCAATAACACAACGCCGTTTTATTTATTTTGACCAAGCTTTTCACGGTAGAACGGTATTTGCACTAAATGTTACTGTTCTGGATCATGATCCAATATTAAATAAAGATTTTAAGGGAATTATTCCGGGCAATCTGAGAATGCCATTTCCGGCATATAACAGTGAATTAAGTGATGAAGAAAATCGCACTGAGATGAGAAATGCTTTAGCAGCACTGGAATATGCTATAAAAACCTATCAGGATGAAATAGTGGGACTTATCTTAGAGCCTCTACAAGGAGCAGGAGGACAAAGGCATGCTCTTCCGGAGTTTTACACAGAATTAAGTAAACTTTGCAAAAAATATAATATCCTCTGGGGACTCGACGAAGTGCAAACAGCTGGCGGTCAAACAGGTGAAATTTTTGCAATTGATTTGTTCGACATCCCCTACCCTCCAAATGCTGTGGCAACTGCAAAAAAATTTGGAAATGGAGTCGTTTACATGATTAAACCTATGGAAGATATTGGAGTACTTGACTCTACCTGGGGAGGAACATTAGCAGATATGGTGAGATTTGTGCAAGAATGGAAAATCGTTCGCAAAGAAAAACTAATTGAACAAATTCCCGAAAAAACAGAATATCTAAAAAAAGCTTTGTATAGTTTGAAAGAAAAATATCCGAACATTATTTATAATATCCGAGGATTAGGCATTTATCAAGGTTTTAGTTTAAAAGAAAAAGAATTGAAATCAATACTTATCGAAAAGGCATTGCAAGAACAAAATCTCTTACTACTGGGGGCAGGACCAAGCACTATTCGCTTAAGACCGCCGCTTGATATGAGCTTTGAAGATATTGATTTACTGCATGAAAAACTTGACCAGGTGCTAAAAACTTTGTAATTCAATATGAAAAAACTTTTCATCATAGTTTTTACTTGTTTTTTTATTATTAAACCTGTTGTTTCTTCTCACATAATTTTTCTTGTTCATGGATATGCAAATCCCAATGTAATTCTATTCAGAATAAACAACAAACTAATACAAAACAATTTCAAAAGCATAAATTATCAATATCCCGGATTATTTGTTGATCTCGAGCGTCTTGGTGAAAGTTTATATTATGACGTTAAGAGAACCCAGGCTGATACTGTTTCTTTTGTAACACATTCTATGGGAGCTCTTGTAGTACGTTCAATGCTAAAATTTGCTGCATCAGATTTCGATTTTCCTGTTATTCACAGAATAGTAATGATAACCCCACCCAATCGAGGAGCCGACATTGCCGACTTTTTTGGATTTGATTTTTTAAAACCATTTTTGGGGCCAAATGTAGTAAAGATGAAAACTGATACATTGTCTTACGCAAACAAACTTCCTGTTCCAATAAACACAGAAATTGGTGTTATTATTGGACTAAGAGGAGATGGAAGAGGTTATAACCCATTAATAAAAGGAGATAATGACGGTCTTATTAGACCCAAGAATAAACTTTTAGGAAACGAGAAAGAGGTTTTAATTGTGCGACATAATCATTTTACAGTGCTCATAGCTAATGATGTATTAAATTCGATTATAAACTTTTTAAAATACGGGAAATTTAACATGGACTAAAGAAATTCTCAGAACTCAAACCTTGTAAGAAGGAAATAGTGCAGGCATTCATGCATTTTGAAAATCCGGGCACCTTAATATTTCGAGCTTTAAATAAAAAAGATTTTTCTGATGCTAAATTTGTAATTTCAGAGCTTAAAGATTTTAAACCTGAAATGTTTGAATATTGTCGCCACGAATGTTGTTCGAATGTCTTAATAATTATTAAAAAATTAGGAATGTAATACACTATAAATTAGAGTATGGGTTTGGCTTCTCAGATATAAGTGGGTTCGACTTTTTTGTAAAACGGTGGTGTTCAGCTTCTAGAATAGCGGTGAGTTCGGCTTCGCTAAACCACCGGAACTGACGGGGGACTGATCGCAGTCGAAGTCCCCAATTGTAAAAGCAAGAAACGGTGGTTTCGGCTACGCTCAACCACCGTATTTATAGTAATATGGCATTCTTAAAAATTAGAAAACAGTCTTTATTCCGACAATAAAGTTTCTGCCGGGAGCAACAATACCCGAACTATAAGGACGATATCTTACATCCAGAATATTTTCCACACCTGCAGTAAGGATAAAATTATCTCCAAACTTAAACATAGCTTTCATGTTTAATGTGTACCATGCCGGAGAATATGGATTCCCGTTTTCGTCTTTTGCATACATATAGTCTTTTGATATTTCTTCCTGAGGCATATTTTCATAACTTACCTCACCACTAAATCTCGAATAAAAATCCAATCTAAATTTTTCTCCGGAATAGAACACAGCAGCAGTACCAAAATACGGAGCAGCATGACGTAAAGGACTTGTAGTGCCATCGTCAAGTTCTTCTTCTCCTTTTTGATAGTTAAACCTGCCGTGGAGTCCAATACCTGATGGATGTTTGATTTCAACACCGGTCTGTAAACCATAAACTGTAACAAAAGCAGCATTTTGAACAGCCTGAACCTTAGCCATTTCTCCCTGATACATTATACTATCCTGTCCATTAAAACTAAAATCTCTGCGAACAAGAGCATTGTCCAGAAATGTATAATAGCCTGTGAGTTGAATACGAGCAAATTCACCAAGAATTTTTGTAATCGAAGCCTCTCCGTTATAAGCATATTCTGCTTTTAAATCAGGATTTGGAACCATAACATATCCGGGTTGGGAATCAAAAATTTTTCCCATATCATCAACATTCGGAGAACGAAAACCTGTTGAGACATTCGCTGCAAAAATCCAATTCCGTGTAGGAGAATAATTTAATCCCAGTGTTCCGGTTACAGCACCATCATTAAGTTTTGCATTAACAAACGGAAAACTGTAAAAACTCGTATCAAAATCAGCATTCAATAAATAATGATTATATCTAATCCCTGACAAAAGATTCAATTTCTCGTTAAAGTTATGGCGATAAAGTCCGTAAACAGCTAAAGAAGTCCAATCTGATTGTGGATATCTTGATTGAGCAGGAATTTCGGCAAGAGTAATAATATTCTGGTCTATTCCGGTTGATTTTACGAAGTTATATACTGCATCAAATCCATAAAAGATTTCATTCTTTTCGGTGAAATTTTTATTAAAATCAACAGAAACCGACGCCGCCTCAACTTCTTCGAAACGTTTTGACCTTATTGGTTTATTAAAGCTACGATCAATACGGCTTTCTTCGAAATGCTGATATGCTAGGCGAATAATCATTGAGTTATAAATTGCAGTGCTTTGCTTTGTTTCGAGGCTAAAACTGTTAAACATCCACACCTGGGGTCCATAATACCATTCAGCAGATCTTGGAAGATTATTTTTAACCCTAATTAAACGATCATAGCGAGGTATATCAGAGCTTTCGGTATAGATAAAATTATATTTCAATTCTAATTTATCATGTGGTTTATACGAAAACTTTTGCATTAAATTTTTCTGATTGTATCCTGTTGGTTTTTGAACAAGAGAATCAGAATTTCTTATCATAAAATCAGTATTATTTACAGTTTGCACATAAAAAGTATCGAGATATTCAGAAGGACCTTTGGATCCCATACGCAAATCGCCGTAGTCATTATAGGATACGCTTGTAAGCATGGCAAATTTTTCCCAGCCGAGATTTACATAAAAATGTCCGGTTTTTTCGTTATTTGCCGTAGAGGTTCTCAAGGACGAAGATCCTTTTACAAACAACTGCCCATTATCGGAATATTGTGTACTCAGAGTATTAAAATTCATTACTCCGCCAATTGCATCGCTACCATAAACTACTGAACCGGGACCGAAAATAATCTCGGTATTTTCAATAGAATAAGGATCTATTGAAATAACGTTATGAACATTTCCGCTACGAAAAATTGCAGTATTCATTTTTATTCCGTCAACGGATATAAGCACTCTGTTAGTTGCAAAACCTCGTAACATTGGAGACCCCCCACCTTGCTGGCTTTTCTGGACAAACACCTCGCCACTTTCGGCAATAACATCTGCCGCTGTTTGAGGATTTTGAAAAGCTATTTCCGATGCCCGAATTGTCGAAACATGCATTGGTAGTCGGCGTTGAGGTTGTTGCCATTTTACTGCCGAAATCACAACCTGATCAAGAGTTATAGGAGAAGTTCTTAAAAATATTTCGTTTTTTCCGGCATTAAGTTTTTCAACATCAATCGTTTTCTTTTCATATCCCAATAAACTAATAACTAATTCTTTGCAAACGAATCCACCAAGATCAGCTTTTCCTTTTGTATCGGTTACAATTACTTTTTCTCCCGACACACAAGATATTGTTGCAAATTCAATAGGTTTTCCCGAATAATAATCTTTTACAATTATTTCCTGTGCATTCAAATTAAGCACAAAAAATACATTCAAAACCAAAATTGATAATATATACTTTTTCATAATGATTTTCTTTTTATTAAACAATTTGATTTAACTAAAACACTAAAAGTTAACAGTCAAATCAATGTTTAGGAGGATTTATAATGTCTTTATGAAACAAAAATTTGTATCCGGAATCAGGATAAATAAATTTACTTAATCCGGTCTCAAAAACACTAAATTCACTATATAAGCTTATCGGAAAGTAAAATGAATTCAAGAAATTTGTAAAAAACTTAATAACACCCTGAAAATGCTTACTTATGGAATTGTTTTCATTGAATAAATTGTTAATCAAGCGGAAAATACTTGTATTTGAATTATTTATACAGAAGTAATAAATTATTGTTTGTCCGGAATATTTTAATCCGTTCAGGACGTAAATTTTATTGTTATATTTTATTTCCCTATCCGAAATCCAATAATTAAACAATTTCAATTCGTCTGGATTTACAGCTAAAATGAGGTCTGCATTTTTATTCTTTCCCTCGTATAGGTTTACCGAAGATTTGATTTTAGCAGAAAAAGAAAATATTCCAACCCAAAAAACAAGGTAAGGAACGAATATCACAAACAAAAGAAATACTATGGCAAAATTCTTTTTCAATTAAAAAATTTTGTGCAAATATAACATAAATGTTTTTTGTTAATGACTTTAATTTAAAAAGATTTATATCAAAACAGATCGGTCTTTTATAAAATCTATAATCGAATTCTCATTTACGAATTTGTTGAAAAACTTTAATAAAAAAATTTAAGAATTGAGAACTATTGAATACTTTTGTAAAAAATATTTTAATTATGGCAAAAAGAAGAGAATTAAAAAAAGACATTAGCTATTTAACATCCCAAGTTGTTGAAGATTGTTTATTGTATATTGAGTTCAATACCAAAGCTAACCAAAAAGTTGTTGCAGAAATAATCAACAAAATTATTCTGAAACAAAATGAGGTTTTGGCTGAAATCAATAAACCTACAAGCAAAATCAACGCAAAAGAAGTAAAAGCAAATTACAAAAAAATTATATTTACATTTCTTGATACCGTTAATTCATGCTACGAAGAATTGAGTAAATTACCAAGGGATTAATGCAAAAAACATTTTCTTTTCCTGATATTGGAATAGTAAAAGTAACTAAAAAACGACAGGTCCGAAATTTAACAGTTCGGGTAAAGTCCGCTGATGAAGTTGCAGTTACTATTCCTTTTTTAGTTTCTTACGATTCTGCTATAAGTTTTGTAAGAAAAAATCTTACATGGATAAAAGAAAAACAAGCCTCGTACAAAAATGCTCCAAATCAATCATTTAATCCGAATACAATATTCAGGACAAGAAAATATCAACTGAAATTTATTTCAGGAAATTACATAAACATACATTCCCGAATTAATGATTCAGAAATAAAAATTTTCTATCCTGTTGATTTTAAAGATTTTGAAAGAAAAGATTTACAGGAATATATTAAGAAAGTAATATTAAAAGCCTTAAAAATCGAAGCCGAAGAATTTTTGTTGCCAAAGATTGAAAGTTTATCAAAAAAACACAATTTGCCATATTACACTGTAAAAATCGGTTACGGAAAACAAAGATTGGGATGGTGTAATGCACATAATGAAATTTCGTTGTCGGCAATTTTAGTTTTACTTCCGGAACACTTAATAGATTACATAATCCTGCATGAATTAAGTCATACAAAACAAAAAAATCATTCAAAAGAATTTTACAAACTTCTGAATGATTTAACCGATAATAAAGTTGCAATTTATAAAAGGGAAATCCGCAATTTTAAATTTGCGATTATTCCCGGAGATTACAGTTATAATTAGTCTTTTACTCTTTCAACGTATTCTCCTGTTCTGGTGTCAACCTTAATTTTATCGCCAATTCCCACAAAAATGGGAACCATAACTTTAGCTCCCGTGTCAATGGTAGCCGGTTTCAAGGTATTAGTAGCAGTATCGCCTTTTAATCCCGGTTCGGTATAAGTTACTTCAGCTGTGATGAAATCAGGCAATTCGCAGTTTAGAGGAGTTTCGTTTTCGGCATGGAAAACAATTTCCACAGGTTGCCCTTCTTTTAAATATTCCACACCATCAATAAGTGCTTCTTCGAGAGTTACCTGTTCGTAAGTTTCCATATGCATAAAATGATATCCGAGTTCGTCGTTATATAAAAACTGATAAGGACGTCTTTCAACTCTGATAATATCAATTTTAACTCCCGCATTAAAAGTGTTTTCAATTACTCTTCCATTTTCGAGGCTTTTAAGTTTTGTACGAACAAAAGCTCCTCCTTTGCCAGGCTTTACATGTTGAAAATAAACAATTTTGTATGGTTTCCCGTTAAATTCGATCGTTAATCCGTTTCTTATATCTGCAGTTGTTGCCATAAAAATATTATTTTTAAAATTTTTGCAAATATACATTAAATTTCAAAAACTGCATAAACTGTCACTAAAAATACTCAAATTGCCTATTATCCTCATCAGGTCATTGTGAGTAATAGTTAAGCAAAATAGTGTAAATCAAGTGTAATACTTTTCAAGATTTTCAATCTCCATGAAAATTGAAAATTAAATTTTTAGAAAATAATTGACAGTTTTTATTTAAATTTGTCAATAAGTTTTATTTTTGTATCATACAATTTAAGAAGTTATTTTAATATGAAAGATAATTTGAAATTAGTCGGTATAGCATTTTTAATAATTTTGTCGTTTTCCTTTAAAGTAAATTCACAACAATTAACAGCATCATTTCTGGCTTCGGCTTATGAAATATCAGCAGGAGAATGTGTGAATTTCACAGATATGAGTACAGGAAACCCAACAGGATGGTTATGGAGTTTTCCGGGCTCTGAAACTCCCACATCAACTGTTAAGAATCCACAGAATATATGTTATTATACTCCGGGTACTTATGATGTAATTCTTGAGGTTCAGAATTCCACCAATGTAGCAAGCACCTCCATAACCGGATGTATTACAGTTCTTCCCAACACCAGCACACCAATAGCAAATTTTGTTGCGGATTACACTACCGTTCCCGTAGGAATTGGAGTTAACTTTACCAACCTTTCTCAGAATGGACCTTTTGTATCTTATGCATGGTCGTTTCCGGGAGGAATTCCAAATCAGTCAAATGCAGAAACTCCTGTTCCTGTGGTATATACTCAAACAGGAACATACAATGTTGAACTTCGCGTTGAAGACGAAAACGGACAACAAAGTGTTAAGTTACGTCAGAATTACATCAAAGTTGTTCCTCAGGCTACAGTTCCACCTGTTGCAAATTTTGTTGCAGACCGCACTATAATACAACCGGGAGACTACATAAATTTCAGAGATTTAAGCACGGGAACTCCCTATATCTGGAAATGGCACTTCGAAGGTGGTTCTCCATCAACATCAAAATTGCAAAATCCAACCGGAATTTTATATGCAATGCCCGGAACTTACGATGTAATGCTGATTGTTGAAAGCAATAAAGGCATTGACACTATAGTAAAAAACGATTATATTCTTGTAACGGCAACCGACCCTTGTGTTACAATGCCTAAAGCCAATTTTGTGGCAAGTCAGAGATTAATCAGAATAGGAACAAGAGTTTTCTTTGAAAACAAATCAACTAACCTGCCAACCACGTCAAACTGGTATTTCCAGGGAGGATATCCAACATATTCAGCAACAACCAACCCATTGAACGGAGTTGAATATAATGTGGCAGGATTTTTTGATGTTTCTCTTTCTGTCAATAATGCTTGCGGTTCGGATTATCTATACAAGGACGATTATATTCTGGTATTTTCGGGGCCGGTTGAAAAATATTGCGACACTATCAGCAATGTAGGACCAAACGAATCCATCGTGAGTCCAACTATTGCCGGCAGCTGGGGAAGAATTGGAGGACACAACGGTCAAAGAATCAGAATTTATGCCGACAAATTCGAGCAACATTCATTCACTCAAATTGATGCCCTATTTGTTCCGATTGTAAAAGCAAAAGGAGCAACTTACAACAGCAAGGTGAAATTTATCATCTGGCTTGGAAATACTACTTATCCTGATTCAATAATCTGGCAAAAAGATGTTTTTATTAGAAACCTTTCCGAAAATTTCTTTAACACAATAGAAATAAATCCTCCACTACAAATCGAAGGACCTTTCTTCGCTGGATATCAACTTACTTACTACGACACAAACAACGACGGAATTCAGGATGATGAAGAAGTTGCCGTTAGCATAGTTCAAGACAGAAGTTATCCAACCGGATATAATACCTTATTTGTATATTCAAACAATCAATGGTCAACTGCTACAGCAAAATTCGGAATCAAGACTTCGAGTGCAATGCGTATTGCAACTTGCATTGTTGATGTTGAAGAAATCAAACTCAGAGAAAATTTAACAGTATATCCAAATCCGGCATCAGATTTTATTAAAATTAATCTCGGTGAAAACTTATACGCCAAAGAATTTTCAGTTAAGATTTTTGACTTAACCGGACGTGTAATCAATTACTCGCACCATTACAACGTTCTCGAAGAAATTGAAATCAATACTTCGGATTTGAACTCCGGGTTATATCTTGTTCAAATGGACATTGACGGAAAAAGAATTTCACAAAGGATAATGATTTCAAAATCTTACTAATGACGGATTCACCGGTTGTTGAAATATATACGGACGGAGCAGCCTCGGAAAATCCAGGTCCCGGAGGTTATGGTATTGTTTTGAAATCGGGTAAACACAGAAAAGAACTCTCAGGCGGTTTTCGTAAAACTACAAACAACAGAATGGAATTGCTCGCTGTAATAATTGCTCTCGAAGCACTCAAAAAAACCAATTGTAATGTTACTGTCTATACAGATTCAAAATATGTTTCCGATGCTTTTAATGCCGGCTGGATTGAAAGATGGAAAAGAAAAAAATTCGCAAAAGTTAAAAATCCGGATTTGTGGCATCGCTTACTGAAAGTTATTAACAATCATAATGTTAAATTTATTTGGGTAAAAGGACATGCCGATAATCCCGAAAATAACTTATGCGACAAACTTGCAGTGAAAGCATCTAAACAGGCAAATCTCCCAGCTGACGAATATTATGAATGCTTAATTGAAAACAATCAAAACACCCTTGATTTTTAAATTCATTTTGTTTATAAAATATTACTTTCCATTATGAAATTAACTAAAAAAATTTTTTATTTTGCTTGCCGACAGAAACTTAAAAGATTTATTATGAAGCGTTTAATTTTCTTTTTCACTTTTGTTTTATTTTCTGCTATTAGTATTAGTTTATTTTCACAAGCTCCAGTAATTACTCAACATCCGCTTAGTTTTACAAAATGTATTAACAATGCCGGTATTTTATCGGTAACTGCTACCGGACCTGACCTCAACTATCAATGGTTTAAAGATAATAATCCATTACCGGGCGAAACACAAAATGAGTTAATATTCCCCTCATTGCAAGTAAGCGACGAAGGAGAATATTTTTGCAGAATAACAAATCCAAACGGATATGCCGACAGCTATATCGCTCAGGTTTTAGTTGCTACTAATCCTCCAACAATTACAGGGGTATCTTCTCAATATGATTTAATCTGCGAAGCAGGAACAAATACATTCACTGCTGATTATTCAGGACAATATGTCAGTGGGAAATGGTACAAAAATTACGTTCAAGTAGGAGTTGGGGCACAATTAAATATTACAAATGCTACACAAAACCACGAAGGCAATTATTGGTTTGTTGCTGAAAATGCATGTGGTTCTGTAACTTCCTCCGAACTTTATCTTGAAGTAGCAGCTCCCGTACAAATCTTAACGCAACCCCAAACCATGAGTGTTTGTGAAGGTGAAGATGTAACTATTACCGTTCAAGCAATAGGCGATTATGTTGGTTATATATGGTTGAAAAACGGAGTTTTAATGCCTGCCGAACAATCAAATACCATTACAATTCCTAATGTTACTTATCCAAATATTGACAATTATAAATTAGTAGTTTATAACTTATGTAATTCTGATACAACTCTTGCAATTTACATAAATGTTAACACTGCTCCCAATATAGTGGGACAGCCATTAAACTCAAGTGCCTGTGTAGGAAACGAAGTTACTTTATATGCTGTAGCAACATCCACAACAGAACTAAGTTATCAATGGTATAATACTGATACCGGGTTGATTCCCGAAGCTACAAGCACTCAACTTAATGTTACATATCAACCAAACGATACTACCGGATATTATTGTGTAATAAGCAACATTTGCGGAACTGTTACAACAAATACAGCAACAATTGCAACAAAAATGCCTCCTCAAATAACACAACAACCTGTAGGAACAGAAGTTTGTACCGGAGAAACCGTTACTTTAATAATTAAAGCGATTGGTTCTGAACCAATGTATTTTCAATGGTTATTTAATGATGCTAATGTTTACGGCAGTAATATTACAGGAGCACAAAACAATATAATATCAATAAGTTCGATATTGCAAAGTCAGGAAGGTTGGTATAAATGCCATGTCAGTAACGAATGTGGTTATGCTCAATCAAATGAAGTATTTGTAAAAGTAAATATTCCACCCGTAATTTTAGAACAACCACAAGACATTGAAATCTGCGAAGGTGGAAATATTTCAATTAATCTTCTGGCAGCAGGAACAGAACCTTTAAGTTATGAATGGAGAAAAACCGGCACTAACGAAATATTCAGTACAACATCGCAACTTGTTTTTGAAAATGCCGAACCTTCAGTCTCAGGACAATATTTCTGTTCAGTAGCAAATATGTGCGGACAAATTTTCACAAACACTTTTGATATTTTAGTAAAACAGAACGTAGAAATTACTACACAACCACAAGATGTAGATGTTTGTTTAGGCGACTTTTTTGAACTAAGCATAACAGCTTCCGGTACCGGACCTTTTGACTATTTGTGGTATCGCAATGGTTCGGCTGTATCTTCGGCTACATCTTCGGTTTATACTGTTACGAATGCCCAGGTTAATCAAAGCGGGGAGTATTTTTGCAGAGTATTTAACGACTGCGGATACGAAGATTCGGACATTGCAATTGTAAGTATTGGAACTGTTCCGGCAATTACATGGAATCCTGTAGGTTTTGACCTATGCGAATTAGAAACATTAAATCTTATTATGGACGCTCAGGGCGATAATTTCAATCTTCAATGGTATCATAACGACCTACCTATTCCGGGAGCAACAGATACTGTTTTGAATATACCTATGGTAAGTTTATCTCATGCCGGAAGTTATTATTGCCTTGCATATAATGCCTGTGCAACTGTAAGTACCGATACTGTAACCCTTGATATTTTCCCTGCTCCTTATGTTAATATTGGCAATGATATTCACTTATGTTCAGATGGCGGTTCTGTAATACTGAGTGCTAACGGACAGTTTGAACATTATAACTGGAACAACGGATACAGTTACCAGCCAAGCATAGAAGTTTCTCAAACCGGAACATATATTCTCGAGGTTACCGGCAGCAATGGATGTAAAAACAGGGATACCGTTGAAGTAGTTTTTCATCCTTATCATACTATAATGTTTGGAGGCAGCGATATTATTGCTTGCGGACCATACACTTTAAATGCCGGTTCAGGTGCATATTCATATTCCTGGAATACTGGTGCAACCACTCCGACAATAACTGTAACCCAAACAGGTACATATAGCGTTACAGTTACAGGAGATTATTTCGGATGTGCTTCTACAGAAAGCGTTTTTATTGAAGTCAGAGAACCTGTAATCATAAATTTAGGCCCGGATTTAACATCAAAAGTTGATTCGTTTGTTAACATAGGTGTAGCTCCAAATTATGCTGAATATTTATGGAATACAGGATATACAGGGCCAATGCTTACCGTTTACGGTTCTGTTTACGGAGTAGGAACTCACACTTTCTGGCTCACTGCAACCGGATATAATGGTTGTTCGGGAACAGATACCATAAAAGTAACTTTCACACCGCTCTCTAACATAGAAAAAACTGTTACAGAGAATATTATTTCGGTGTATCCTAATCCCGCAAAAGATTTTGTAAATGTAAAATCTGAGGTTAATATCGAGAATTACTATATCTATAATATTTTAGGTGAGCTTTTACTCAGCGAAACTATTTATAATAAAGATTTTGTTATAAAATTTACTAATTTTGCACGCGGTCAATATATAATAATTTTTATTGATACCGACGGAAATTACTATTTGAATAAAATTGTAACTGAAAATTAATGAAAGAAAGCAAAATAAAAAATAAAATCAGAAGTGCTTATACTATTTCACTTATAAGCATATCAATGGTTTTATTATTACTTGGAATAATAGGCTTACTGATTTTAAATGCTGGTGTATTATCAAAATACGTACGTGAAAATATCAGTTTCTCTGTGCTTATTCATGACAATATTAAAGAACCGGATATAAAACTTTTCAAAAAAACCCTCGATACACAACATTTTGTGAAGTCCACCGAATACATAAACAAAGATGATGCAGCAAAACAATTGCAGGAAGAACTCGGCGAAGACTTTCTCCAAACACTTGGATATAATCCCCTCTCTCCTACCATCAATATATATTTAAAATCTGAATATACCAATCCGGACAGCATAAAGAAAATTGAAACCTGGCTGCTTTCCAATACTGAAATGGTTTCGGAGGTTGCGTACCAACACAATTTAGTTCAACTGATAAATAAAAACATTCGAAAGATAAGTATAATTCTGTTTTTCTTTGCTGCCATTTTTCTGGTAATTTCTTTTGCTCTCCTCAACAATACAGTAAGATTGATGATATATTCAAAACGGTTTACAATAAACACAATGAAACTTGTTGGTGCAAAAAACAGTTTCATCCGCAAACCGTTTTTATTATCAGGTTTAGTGCAGGGATTTCTGAGTTCAGTAATAGCACTCATAATACTCAGCTTTTTAGTAAATTTTTCCAATAAACAGCTTGGAGAAATGATAAGCCTGTTGAATTTGCAAAATCTAATAATTCTCTACTTGATTATCATTTCTATAGGAATTTCTCTAACAATAATTTCAACATATTTTAGCATAAACAAATATTTAAGATTAAAAACCAGCGAACTTTATTATTAAAAATACTCGATATGGGACAAAATGATGATAACAAAGGATTTGTGCTACAAAAGATTAACTACATTTTAATTGCAGTAGGATTTATTTTTATTCTTACAGGGTTTATCCTTTTATCAGGTGGAAAAAGTACTGACCCTAATGTTTTTAGCGAAGAAATATTTAACTTTAGAAGAATAACACTTGCGCCTATTGTAATATTTTTAGGTTTTGTAATAGAAATTGTAGCTATACTTTACAAGCCCAAATCAAAAAAAGAAGAATAAAAAATGGAATGGTTCGAAGCTTTAGTCCTTGGATTAATTCAAGGACTTACGGAATTTTTACCTGTTAGTAGCAGTGCACATCTCGAAATAACAAAAAACTTGTTCGGAATCTCGGGCGAAGAAAATCTTTATTTTAGTGTATTAGTTCACGGTGGTACTGTATTAAGCACTCTGGTTGTTTTTCGCAAAGAAATAATTCAACTCATTGCAGGTATATTCAAATTTAAGTATAACGAAGAAACAGACTACATTTTAAAAATTGCAGTATCAACAATACCTGTTTTTATCATCGGAATATTTTTTAAAGATTATATCGAAAGTTTTTTTGACGGAGAAAGTTTGGTATTTGTAGGGTCAATGTTATTAATAACCGCATTGATTTTATCGTTTACTTTTTTTTACAAGCCCAAAAAACAGAGAAAAATCAATTTCATTGATGCTTTTGTGATTGGCATTTCTCAAGCCATTGCAGTTTTGCCCGGAATTTCACGTTCGGGAGCAACTATTTCAACAGGATTGATGCTTGGGAACAACAAAAGCGAAGTGGCTCAGTTTTCATTTTTAATGGTTTTAGTTCCAATTCTGGGAGAAAACTTTTTGTCAATAATCTCTAATACTTATGCTTCGGCATCAATTCCGATGAGCTCTTTAATATTAGGATTTTTTGCTTCATTTTTATCGGGATTGTTTGCTTGTAAAGTTATGCTAAATATAGTAAGAAAGGGAAAATTGATTTGGTTTGCTATATATTGTGCCATAGTAGGGTTAATTAGTATTTTCTTATTAGGATAATGATTGAAGTATATAAATTTGACAGAGAGCCCGATTTTTTATCCGGGGAGGTAATTTTATTTGATAAACCAAAAGATTGGTCATCTTTTGATGTTGTTAATAAAATAAGATATTTAATAAGCGATTTTTTAAAAATCAAAAAAATAAAGGTAGGACATGCAGGCACCTTAGACCCGCTGGCTACAGGTTTATTGATTCTATGTACCGGAAAAGCAACCAAATTAATAGAAGAACTTCAGGAAGAAGAAAAAATTTATAATGCAATATTCCAACTTGGTGCAACCACTCCGTCTTTTGACCTCGAAACTGAAATTGACCAAACCTTTGACTATTCACATATTACTGAAAATCAAATAGTTGAAACTCTAAACTCGTTTTTGGGAGAAAGTATGCAAATGCCTCCGGTATATTCAGCAATAAAAATCAATGGTAAACGAGCTTACGAAATTAAACGTAAAGGTAAAGAACCCAAACTTGTTCATAAACCAATAAACATTAGCGAAATAAAAATTAATTCAATTGATTTGCCATTTATAGACCTTACTATCACTTGCAGTAAAGGCACTTATATAAGATCAATAGCAAATGATTTTGGAAAAAAACTTGACAACGGGGCTTTTTTGTATTATCTTAGACGTTTGAAAAGTGGCCAATTCGACGTTAAAAATGCCGTTGAAATAGAATTTTTTGAAAATTTTTTGAAAAAAATGAAACAAAATTGAAATATATCTGTATAAACCGTAGTTTTAAAAATAAAAGATATGAAATTATCACAATTTGATTTTCATCTTCCCGAAGAATTAATATCATTACATCCGCCCAAATACAGGGATGAATCCAGATTACTTGTATTACACAAAAAAACAGGAGAAATTGAACACAAAATTTTTAAAGACATTAAAGACTATTTTCAAGAAAATGATTTAATAGTTTTTAATGACACCAAAGTTTTTCCTGCCAGATTATATGGAAATAAAGAAAAAACCGGAGCAGAAATTGAAGTTTTTCTTCTCAGAGAATTAAACAGAGAACAAAAACTCTGGGACGTTCTTGTTGATCCTGCTCGTAAAATTCGTATAGGTAATAAACTTTATTTTGGCGAAAATGATGAACTCGTTGCCGAAGTAATTGACAATACCACCTCCAGAGGAAGAACAATTAGATTCCTTTACGACACTGATTATGATACATTCAAAAAAACATTATTCGGACTCGGACAAACTCCAATACCAGATTATATTCTTGAAAAACGAGGAGTTACTGAAGATGATGCCGAGAGATATCAAACTATTTATGCTAAAAACGAAGGGGCTGTTGCAGCTCCTACTGCAGGACTACATTTTAGCAGAGAGCTACTTAAAAGATTGGAAATTATCGGTGTCGAATTCGGATATGTAACTCTTCACGTAGGCTTAGGAAACTTCCGAACTATTGATGTTGAAGATCTTACAAAACATAAAATGGATAGCGAACAAATTTTTGTTTCCGAAGAAATTGCTCAAAAAATTAACGAAACAAAAGCCAATAAACATAAAGTTTTTGCTGTCGGTACCACAGTATTAAGAACACTGGAAAGTGTTGTTACCACTACCGGAATTGTTAAACCTTTCGAAGGATGGACTAATAAGTTTTTGTTTCCACCATACGACATTATGGTGCCTGATGCACTTATTACCAACTTCCACATGCCAAAATCAATAATGATGATTAACGTTGCTGCTTTCAGCGGTTACAATGAACTTATGAAAGCTTATGAAATTGCCATTAAAGAAAAATATAAATTCGGCACTTACGGTGATGCAATGTTGATTATTTAGGTGAATTGATACAGTTTCTAATATGTAACTGTTCAAAATTATTTTTAGGAATAAAAATTTTAAGATATGAAAAAAATTGCTTTACCCGTTACAAACAACGGACAAATTGATGAACATTTTGGACATTGCGAATTTTACAAAATTTTTACAGTTTCAGATAAAAATGAAATAATTGAGGAAGAAACAATTGAGTCTGTACAAGGTTGCGGATGTAAATCCAATATAGCTATTACTCTGGCAAAAGCCGATGTTACTATAATGCTTGCCGGAGGTATTGGAGAAGGAGCAATAAATGTATTGAACAGTGCCGGAATAAAAGTAATAAGAGGCTGCTTCGGTAATTCATTAGAAGTCGTAAAACAATATATTGAAGGTAAAATTACAGATAGTGGCTCAAATTGCCATTCTCATGAGCATCAATGTAATAATCATTAACAAAAATATAGTTATTACACACTCACAATCTCTGTTATCAAGTCTTTGCCCATAAGTTTTAAAACTAAGTTTGCAACACACAGAACATCTTTTTCGCAATACTTTACTATTCGAGGAAGGTCTTTCTCTTTGTAGTAAACTTCTGAAACCGTACTACCGTCAATATCGTCTTTTGATGTTGGAATATTAAATAAATCAGCTAAGAGTGATAAAGATGTAAAGTTTTTATAATCCCCGAATTTCCACAACTCTAAGGTGTCTATATGCCTTACTTCCCAGGGCTTTTTTCCGGAAATATCAAAAACCGGAGGCAGCTTAATTCCATTGATTAACATCCTTCTCGAAATGTATGGAATATCAAATTCTTTAACATTATGACCACATAAGTATTTTTCGTTGGAGCTATCCCATGAGCTAATCATTTTTGCAAAATCCAGCAACAACTTTTTTTCGTCGTCCGAAGCAAAAGATTTTACTCTTAATACATTTTCGTGAAAAATTCCAACCGAAATACAAATAATTTTTCCAAACTCTGCATATATTCCTGCACGATTATAAACCTCGGCAGCAGATTGATCTTCTTTACGAAAATGCGATGATTTTTTATCCCAGTGATGTTTAAAATTTTCCGGCAAATCATCAAATTCCGGAGATACCGGTACTGTTTCTATATCAAGAAACATTACATTTTTCAGGTTGATGTTGTCCAGTGCTGAGATCATTTTAAATGCTGTATTATAAATTGAGTTAATAAGTTAATAGCCACTTGATTATTTCCTCCCTGCGGAACAATAATATCTGCATATCTTTTGGTGGGCTCAATAAACTGAAGATGCGATGGCTTAACAGTTTTGTCGTATCTGTCAAGTACCATTGCAACCGATCTTCCGCGTTCGACAATATCACGCTGAATTACACGTGAAAGGCGGTCATCAGCATCAGCATCAACAAATATTTTTAGATCCATTAATTCCCGCAGTTCAGGTTGGGATAATATTAATATTCCTTCAACAATAATTACACTGCTCGGAACAATTTCAATGGTTTCTTTGCTACGAGTACAGGTTAGATATGAATAAATCGGCTGTTGAATTCGCTTTTTATTTTTTAAATCCTTTATGTGTTCAATCAACAATGTCCATTCTATTGCATCGGGATGGTCAAAATTAATTTTTTGCCTTTCCTCCATTGGCAGATGTGAATTATCTTTGTAATAATTATCTTGCGGCACAACAGTAACACATCCCACAGGCAATCGCTCGATTATGCGGCGAACTACCGTTGTTTTTCCTGAACCTGTACCGCCTGCAATTCCAACAATTAACATAATTTAAAGCGTTACGAAATAAATTATTATTTTTGAAGTTTAAAAATAATAAAAATTTTAATATGCTATATCCTTTAAAATTTTATCCAATTTATAAACAAAAAGTCTGGGGCGGAAGTAAAATTAAAAATTTGAAAGGCGATCCGAAAGTTCCTGATAATTGTGGGGAAAGCTGGGAAATTTCCGTTCTGGAAGATAATGTTTCAATAATTTCAAACGGATTTTTAAAAGATAATTCTCTGGAAGAAATCATTGAAATTTATATGGAAGACATCGTGGGAGAAAAGGTTTTTGAAAAATACGGCATCTCTTTTCCTATTCTCTTCAAAATTATTGAATCAAACGATAACCTCTCCTTGCAAGTGCATCCTGACGACAAAACAGCTAAGGAACGATACGGCGAAAATGGAAAAAACGAAGCCTGGTACATACTTGAAGCTGAACCCGAAGCAACACTTACTTCAGGATTCAAAAAAGATGTAAATTTTGAGATACTGCAAAAAGCCATTGAAAACCAAACTCTCGAAGATATTTTGAATATCGTGAATGTAAAACCCGGCGAGGTATATCATATTCCTGCCGGAAGAATTCATAGTCTGGGAAAAGGAGTTTTACTTGCCGAAGTACAACAAAGCTCTGATCGTACATATCGCGTTTATGATTACGGACGCACAGGCAGAGAACTCCATATCGAAGAAGCAAAAGATGTTATTGACTATAAAAAAACAACCAACATTAAAACAGAATACAAAATTACAACCGATAATTCCACAAAAATCCTCGACACAGATAGTTTTATACTGAATTATTTATCTGTTTTCAACAAAATACAGAAAGATTATTATAGCCTGGATTCTTTTGTGATTCTATATTGTATAAAAGGCAGTCTTGACATACAATCAAAGAGTACAATTACACCATTAAAAGCCGGAGAAACAGTATTTATACCGGCAGCATTAAATTCAATAACTCTTTTACCCAAAACATATTCGGAACTGCTGGAGATACATATGTAGATGTTAGTGTCGTGAATAAAAATAAAAGTTTATTTGTATTTCAAAAAAATCTCATGAAGAAAAAAGTATATATCGAAACATACGGATGCCAGATGAATGTGGCAGATTCAGAAACTGTTGCAGGTATTATGCAGTCAAGAGAATATATTGCTACAGATAATATAAACGATGCCGATGTTATAATCATCAACACCTGCTCGGTTAGAGATAATGCCGAAAAGAAAATTTGGAACAGATTGGATCATATTAAGAGTTTAAAAAGAAAAAATAAAAACTTAAAAACCGGCATAATCGGATGTATGGCTCAACGAGTAGGTGAGAAATTTCTGGAACATCCTGCAGTTGATTTTGTTGCAGGTCCGGATTCGTACAGAAGTTTGCCCGATCTTGTTGACGAAAACGATATTGTACCGGTAAGAACAGAATTTGATATTAACGAAACCTATAGCGGCATTGAACAAATAAAGATAGATAACAATATTATTTCGGGATTTATTGCAATTACGCGAGGATGTAACAATTTTTGTTCCTACTGCATTGTACCATACACAAGAGGAAAAGAAAGAAGCTCAGATTTCAAAGATATTTTTGCTGAGGTTGATAATCTCAGAAAAAAAGGTTTTAAAGAGCTAACACTATTGGGTCAAAATGTTAATTCTTATTATTTCGAAGACGGAGATAAAAAGGTAAATTTTCCTGTTCTTTTACGGATGGTTGCTGAAACTGCTCCAGAAATGAGAATCAGATTCACCACATCACATCCTAAAGATTTATCCGACGAACTTATTGAAACCATGGCAGCATACAAAAATATATGTAACCATATTCATTTACCTGTTCAGTCGGGGAGCAATAAAATTCTTGAAAAAATGAATCGGAAATATACAAGAGAATGGTATTTAAACAGAATTCAAGCTATTAGATCAATTATTCCCGATTGTGGAATTTCAACAGACCTGTTTTGTGGGTTCAGTGGAGAAAGTGAAGAAGATTTTCAGCAAACCCTGGATTTAATGGAACAGGTAAAATTCGATCTGGCATTTATGTTTAAATATTCTGTACGCCCCGGAACTTATGCAGCAAAACATTTCGAAGATGATGTTCCGGAGGAAATAAAAATAGAACGCCTGAACAGAATGATTAAACTTCAAAATAAAATTTCACTAAAAAATAACAAGGCAGATATAGACAAAACTTTTGAAGTACTGGTAGAAGGATATTCCAAACGTTCTAAAGAAATGTTGTTCGGAAGAACAGAACAAAATAAAGTAGTAGTATTTCCTGCTCAAAATAACAAAGCCGGAGATTTTGTAAATGTTAAAATAATTGATGCTACATCAGCAACATTAAAAGGTGAAATTATAAATTAACTATTAGATATGAATAAACTTGAAGAATTTCGTTCGTACCGTAAAAAGATGAATGAAAAATTACTTGAAAAAGACAACAAAATAATTAAGAGAATTTACAGCCTCGACACATTAACATATCAGGATTCTGCCCTTGACTCCAAAACCAAAGAAATGCTTGGGCTCGTTGCTTCAATGGTTTTACGATGCGATGATTGCATAAAATATCACCTCGAAACCTGTCATAAACTTGGAGTTACAACAGAAGAAATTATGGACATCTTCGGAGTTGCAAATGTGGTGGGAGGCACAATAGTAATTCCGCATACCAGAAAAGCCATGGAGTACTGGGAACTACTTATGGAAGAATGCAAACAAAATTCTAAAGATTAAACCATAACTCCGACAAAAATACGTAATAAGTAAAAGTATTACATTTACATAAAAGGTTTTAATGCTTATACGGTCAAACTTATTTACGTAATATGTAATTTAGTTTTGTCGTAAGTTGTTTAGAGGTACTATGTCTGTTAGAGTTTAAGTGAGTTGTCCGTTTTGTAATATTTCCTTTTCTCTCAACAGATTTTCTTTAACTTTCTAATTTCCTAACCAACCATCTAACTAACTAACCAACTGATAAACTAACTAACTGACTAACTGACTAACTAACTAACCGACTAACTGATAAACTGATAAACTAATTAACTATCTAAAAAAACATTTGCAGAGTTACTACTTAAGCGGAATTTTGTGAATTAAAATATTTGATAATCAGATTTGCTTTGCTTTTTCCAACAAGTTTTGACAGTTCATCAAAGTCAGAGTTTTTAATGGATTGAACAGTTTTATAATTCCTTAACAAAATAGTTTTTGTTTTTTCGCCAATTCCTTTGATTGCATCGAGTTCGGAAGTAATAAAATTTTTAGATCTTTTATCTCGGTGAAAGCTTATTCCAAAGCGATGTGCCTCATCGCGAATTTGCTGAATTATTTTTAAAGATTCCGAATTTTTATCCAGATATAACGGAACTGGATCGTTTGGAAAAAATATTTCTTCGAGTTTTTTTGCTATTCCGATTACAGCAACTTTATCAATAATTTTCAGATCTTCAAGAGCTTTACAAGCCGAAGACAGTTGACCTTTGCCACCATCAATAACAATAAGTTTCGGCAAAGATTGATTTTCATCCAGCAATCTCCTGTATCTGCGATACACCACTTCGTACATCGAAGCAAAATCATCAGGTCCTTCGACAGTTTTAATATTATAATGTCTATATTCAGATTTTGCAGGTTTTGCATACCTGAAAACCACACAAGCAGCAACCGGATTGGTGCCCTGAATATTTGAATTATCAAAACACTCAATATGATCGGGAAGATCTTTTAATGCCAGATCATTTTGCAATGTACGTAATTTTCGTTGAATACTGTTTTGAGGAGATTTATTTGCAATTTGTTTATGTCGCTCCAGCATAAAAAACTTTGCATTTCTTTGAGCCAATTCCAACAAAGTAAATTTATCTCCTCGTTTTGGAACTTCAAATTTTAATCCTTCTATCTTTTCATTAATAATATTAGGTAGCAAAATTGTTTTTATTTGAGATTCTGAAAACTTTCGCATTTCAAGAATAGCATACAGTAATATTTCTTCGTCGGACTCATCGAGTTTTCTTCTAATCTCCATGGAGTGCGAAGAAATTATTGCTCCGTTTTTAACTAAAAACCAGTTTATATAAAAACTATCTATATCTTTTGCATATCCGAAAACCTCAAGATTAGAAATATTTGAACTTACAACTGCTGACTTGCTTCTGTAATTTTCTATTATATCATATTTTTGCTTCAATTTGGCAGCCTCTTCGAATTTTAATTCAGCAGCGAGTTTTTTCATTCTTTCCGATAAAAAATTCTGTACAAGATGAAGATCACCACGAATTATTTTTCTAACATCTTCGATATAAGAATTATATTCTTCTTCTTCAATCTTAGCTTCGCAAGGAGCTTTGCAATTCCCGATGTGATACTCGAGGCAAACTTTAAATTTTCCTGCTTTTATATTTTCTTGAGTTAAATTATAATTACAAGTACGAAGCGGATAAAGTTGTCGAATTAGGCTAAGCAAAGTTTTCACTGTGTAAACAGAGCTGAATGGTCCAAAATATTCACTTCCGTCTTCCGCTTTTTCGCGAGTATATATCAACCGAGGAAATGGTTCTTTTTTTATGCATAAGAGAGGATATGTTTTATCATCCTTAAGCATAAAATTATACTTCGGTTGAAGGTTTTTTATAAGCTGATTTTCGAGCAAGAGAGCATCAGTTTCGGATTCCACAACAATAAAATCAATATCGTGAATCTTGCGAACCATCATTTCGGTTTTATAAGAGCTTAAATTTTTTGCAAAATAAGAACTGACTCTTTTTTTTAAATTTTTGGCTTTGCCAACATAAATAATTTTACCAGAAGCATCAATAAATTTATAAACTCCTGGGACTTGCGGAAGATTTTTAACTTTGTGTAATATATCCTCGCTTTTTTTCATAGAGCAAAGATAAAAGATGTTTTAAATTAAAATAAAAAAACAGGACAGAAAAGTCCTGTTTCAAGAATTTATCAGAAGAAATATCCTTTAAATTTATCAAAGATACTCTCTGTTTTTTTATTTTTGGGATTAAAGGTATCTGACTCCTGCATTTTCTGGAGGAGAAGCTTGTCCTCCTTAGTAAGATTTTTAGGAATGTAAATATTAACTCTTACGAGTAAATCGCCTTTTAAATAACCGTTTACATCAGGCAATCCTTTACCTCTCAATCTCAAAACTTTCCCGGACTGAACTCCGGGGTCTATTTTTATTTTAGCTCTTCCTCCAAGAGTTGGAATTTCAACCTGAGTTCCGAGTATTGCATCAGGAATGCTGATAAACAAATCGTGAATTAAATCATTACCATCGCGTATAAAATCAGGATGTTCAACCTCTTGAATAGCAACAATCAAATCTCCGTTTATTCCACCACGGCGAGCAGCATTTCCTTTACCGGAGACTGACAATTGCATACCTTCGCCAACACCGGCCGGTATTTTGAGTTCGATAAGTTCTTCGCCGTGCACTATACCTTCGCCAAAGCAGGCAGTACATTTTTCGTTTATAATTTTACCTTCACCACCGCAAGTTTGGCAGGTTGTTGTTGTTTGCATTTGCCCCATTATAGTATTAATAACGCGGGTTTGTACTCCCCTTCCGTTACAAGTGGGACACGTGCGAGAACTATTGCCGTTTTTTTCGCCGGTGCCTTTGCATTCTTTGCAAGGAACATACTTTTTAACTTTTATTTTTTTTGTTGTTCCTGTTGCAATTTCTTCGAGAGTGAGTTTTACAGAAATTCTTATGTTGGTTCCTTTATTAACTCTTGATCGGCTACTTCTGGAACCTCCGCCAAAAAAGCTTTCGAAAGGAGATCCACCAAAAGCATCACCAAAAATATCACCGAAACGCGAGAAAATATCATCGAAACTCATTCCATCGCCACTAAAACCGCTTCCATTTATGCCTGAATGTCCAAATCTATCGTATCGAGAACGTTTTTCAGGATCGCTGAGGACTTCGTAAGCTTCGGCGGCTTCTTTAAATTTTTCTTCAGCTTCCTTATTGCCGGGATTTTTATCGGGATGATATTCAATAGCCTTTTTGCGATATGCCTTTTTTATTTCTTCGGCACTCGCATCACGTGATACGCCTAATATTTCGTAATAATCTCTCTTGCTCATTCTAAGTCCTCATTTTTATTCACCAACAACGACTTTGGCAAATCTTACAACCTTATCGTTTAAAGTATAACCTTTTGTTAGAACATCTATTACTTTGCCTTTTTTATCTTCATCAACAGGGAATTTGGTTACGGCTTCGTGCAAATCTGTATCAAAATCTTTGTCTTTAGCCTCAATCTCGACCAAACCCTGCGATTTCAGAAAGTCTTTAAATTTATTGTAAATAAGTTTTATCCCTTCAACCGTTGCTTCAACATCAGTTAGCTTTGAAATATGATCCATAGCTCTGTCCATGTCATCTACAACAGGTAAAAACTCCAACAAAAGAGAGGCTTTCACTATATCTTTCAATTCAGCTTTTTCTTTTGCGGTGCGTTTTCTGAAATTATCGTATTCTGCTACTAACCTCAGATATTTATCCTGAAGCTCGGCATTTTTATCTTCAAGTTCTTTTATTTGTTCCTTCAAAATCTGAACCTCGTTATTTTTTGACTTTTTCTTCGATTTTTTATCCGTTTTGTTTGAATCTTCGTTCTCAATATTTTCAACACCATTATCTTTTTTCATTTCCTTTTCTTCCATATAACCCTATTTTTTAAATCCTGGAAAAAGTTTTCAAAATTCAAGCCATATCTAAACAAATGACAAAATGACAGTAAAAATCATTTTTTTAAGCCATTTATATATTTCTCAATGTTTTCAATGCTTTTCTGGATTTTTTTAAGTTCTTTTTTGTTTTTATAAAACTCATCTTGGGTAAGCTTATTAAAATCTATTTTGAGTTGTTTAAAAGTATTGATAAATTGGTCAGCGGGATCAATCATCAACAAACTTTCCAAAGTAGCTTCAAGTTTTTCGCCTCTTAAATTTTTGGCAATAATAACGCCATTTTTATCTATGAGAAAATTAGAAGGAATACCTCTGACTCCATACACTTTAGCAATATCGCAATCCCATTGTTTGAGGTCGGAAACATGATACCAAGTTAATTTATCATCCTCTATTCCTTTAATCCAGCTGTCTTTATTTTTGTCGAGAGATACGCCATAAACGGTAAATCCATTTCCGACAGAGAATCTTTTGTCCTTATATTTTTGAAAGGCATTAACAACAAAAGGATTTTCCTTACGACAGGGGCCGCACCACGAAGCCCAAAAATCAATTAACACAACTTTCCCTCTCAAGGAAGATAGAGCAATGGAATCTCCATTTGGAGAAGGTAATTTTATTTCGGGAGCAATATCTCCAATTTCGGTACCAATCTTTTGGGAAAATCCCGAAATTGTAAAACACAAAAACAAAACAATAAAAAATAAATTTTTCATGATAAGTAATTAAACTGTTATACGTTCTATTTTAGCACCAAGAGCATTAAGTCTTTGGTCAATTCTTTCGTAACCTCTGTCAATTTGCTCAATATTATGAATTATACTGTTACCTTCAGCGCTCATTGCTGCAATTAAAAGAGCCATCCCTGCACGAATATCGGGAGATTGCATTGTGGTAGCACGAAGTTTCACTTTATTATCGAGGCCTATTACTATTGCACGATGGGGATCGCAAAGAATTATTTTTGCCCCCATATCAATAAGTTTATCAACGAAGAACAGTCTGCTTTCGAACATTTTTTGATGGATAAGCACTTCTCCCCTTGCCTGAGTAGCAACAACAAGAAAAACACTCAGGAGGTCGGGAGTTAAGCCTGGCCATATTGCATCGGAGATTGTCATTATTGATCCGTCAATAAAGCTTTCTATTTCGTAATTTTCATGTGGCGGGATATAAATATCATCATTTTTATGTTCGATATGAATTCCTAATTTTCTGAAAGAATCTGGAATAATTCCGAGCATTTCGTAGTGAACATTTTTTATTGTTATCTCCGAGCCGGTCATTGCTGCCATTCCAATAAAGCTGCCAATTTCAATCATATCGGGCAAGATTTTGTGTTCAGCCCCATGAAGTTCATCAACGCCTTCAATGGTCAGAAGATTAGAACCGATTCCTGATATTTTTGCCCCCATATTGTTCAACAATTTACATAACTGTTGAACATAAGGTTCACAGGCAGCATTATAAATTGTGGTTTTCCCTTTTGCCAGCACGGCGGCCATAATAATATTTGCAGTACCGGTTACAGAAGCTTCGTCGAGATGAATATAATTTCCTTCGAGTTTTTCTGCTTTGAGAGTGAAAAAATTTTCTTTAAAATCGAAATTAAATTCAGCTCCGAGCTTTGCAAATCCGTAGAGATGAGTATCTAATCTGCGACGTCCGATTTTATCACCTCCCGGTTTTGGCAAACAAACAAACCCGAATCTTGCCAGAAGCGGCCCCATAATCATTACCGAACCTCTAAGAGCAGACCCGTCCTGACTGTATGTTTCAGATTTAAGATAGTCGAAATTCAAATTTTCGGCTTTAAACGAGTATTCTCCTTTTCCGTGCTTTGTAACAACAACTCCAAGGGACGACAACAAATCAATAAGCTTGTTTACATCCCTAATATCCGGGATGTTTGAAATTTTTACTTTTTCTTTTGTTAATAATACAGCGCAAAGAACTTGTAAAGCCTCGTTTTTAGCTCCTTGAGGTATTATTTCGCCTTTAAGCTTATACCCCCCGTAAATCTTAAAAGTACTCATATTATTTATAAAATGTGTTTTATCTCTTTTTTTGAGATCTTTTCTTCTTTTTTTGCGAGCTTTGTTGTACTTGTTTGCTCGCGAGAACATCTCTAAACTCGTTCAACACTAAATCTTCGGGAATTGGAACTTTGTTTTCGAGCAACCTGTTAAGTTCTTTAATAATGATTTCATCATTGATGTTTTCCTTTTTCCAGGTCATGTAAGAGCGTTTCATGTGGTTTGCCATAAGTTCAATTAAAGCACGCTGAGCCATAGTATCTTCAACTTCCGGAATTTTCTTTACAAGCTTTTCGATAATTTTACCGTAATGTCGGTATTTTATTTCTCCATCGGAATAAGAAAGTTTTTCAGGTTTTAAGTTTAAAATATCCTTTTCAGGCAAAGGATATGGCCAGTCTATATCTAATTTAAAATCAGACATTAAAGCAAGATGATCCCACAATTTATGTTTAAAATCGGGAACATCTCTCAAATGAGGATTCATGTTGCCCATTAATTCTATAATTGCATGAGCTGCTCTGGTACGAGTTTCTCTGTCTTCAATCGTGCAGCAATATTCAACCATTTGATGCACAACTCTTCCGTATTCTGGCAATATTAATTTTGGTCTTTGAGTGTTGTAATCCATAATATTTTTTTTGCGAAGTTAATTAAAATTAAACAAAAATTTGAAAATCTATATTATTTGGAGTTTAGCATATTTTAATAGAAGAGTTTTTGTTCCGTAATCATCAAACAAAACTTCAGCTCGTTTATCGTTATTTACAAAAGTAATGTTTGTAATTACTCCTTTACCAAACGTCTCATGTAGAACAAGCATTCCTTCAACATAAATATCAGTAATTACAGATTCATTACCTAACGGAGTTTTATGTATTTTGTTTATAGAAACAAGGTTTTCCTTTTTTGGATTATAAATTTTTGGTGAGTTCTTTTTTTCGGGTTGATTTTGTTTTTCTCGATTATTATCAACAATAATATTTTTTGAATAAAACTTATTTAATTCATTTTCAAAATCGGTATCCGGTTCATCTTCATCGTATTTATCTGGCCAATCAAGATATTGAGGGTCAATATCATAGAGAAAATCGCTTGGATCCATGTAAATAGTACGTCCGAAACGAAATCTTTTATCTGCATAACTGATAATAAGATTTTTCATAGCCCTAGTCATTGCCACATAAAACAGGCGGCGTTCTTCTTCAAATTCTTCCATTGAGAATTTACTCAATCCTGAAGGGAATAAATCGGATTCTGCACCAACTATGAAAACGTTCTTAAACTCCAGCCCTTTAGCTGCATGTACTGTCATCAGAGAAACGACATTTTTAGATTCATTCTCGTCTTCATTTTCAACTTCGAGGTCGGAATATAGAACAATATCCTGCAAATAATCTTCGGCCGATATTGACGAGGCTTGATCAGTTTTTTTTCTTTTTTCAACAAAATTTTTAACGCTATTTAGTAATTCCTGTAAGTTTTCGTACCTACTAATTCCTTCAGGAGTTTTATCCGCCAATAAATCATTGTTGATTCCTGAGCGATTGACAAGCTCTACAATAAAGTCATAAGCATCAATTAGATGCAATTTATTAGTCATGTCGTTAATAAAGTTGACAAATCCGGTTATATGTCTGCGTGTTTCGTTAGAAATTTTAATTTCATACAGATCATATATATTGCTAACAACTTCCCAGATGCTGACATCATTTTTTGATGCAAATTTAAGGATTTTTTCTACAGTTGTAGCCCCAATGCGACGAGCCGGATAATTTATAATTCGTTTGAAAGACTCTGGATCATTTTTATTTGTTATTAATTTAAGGTATGCAAAAACATCTTTAATTTCCTTACGTTGATAAAAAGAAAGAGCCCCATAAACTTTATAAGGAATGTTTAAAGCTCTGAAAGCATCTTCGAAAATACGAGATTGGGGATTAGTTCTATACAGAACTGCAAAATCGCTGAATTCAAAGTTTTCTTTATTGCAATATTCTCTAATTGCCATCCCAACATCGTAACCTTCTTGATTATCGTTGAGTGATCTGCGAACTTTTATCAAACTTCCGCTTTCATTTTCGGAAAACAAAGTTTTTGGAATTTGATTTAAGTTTTTAGCAATCAGTGAATTAGCAGCCTCAACAATGTTTTTTGTGGACCGATAATTTTGTTCGAGTTTAAATAATTTATAATCAGGATAATCATTTTTGAAATTAAGAATATTTTGAATACGAGCACCTCTGAAAGAATAAATTGACTGGGCATCATCACCAACTACACAAAGTTTGCGATGAATTTCGGAAAGTCTTTTAACTATAAGATATTGTGCAAAATTTGTATCCTGATACTCATCAACGAGAACATAATCAAACATTCCTCGAAACTTTTCCAGAGACTCTTTACTGATTTTAAACAAGATATTTGTATAAAGCAGCAAATCGTCAAAATCCATTACATTTGCTTGTTTGCATCTTTTTGCATATTCGAGATAAAGTTTGTAGAATTCTTCTCTGCCTTCTTTGGAATCTTGAATTATATAATCTTGATTTGCGGCATAAGCTTCGGCAGTAATAAGTCTGTTTTTTGCAGCTGAAATTCTTGATTGAATGAGTTTATAATTATATTTTTCATTATCGAGTTTAAACTCTTTGATAATAGACTTAATCATACTTGCAGAATCGCTTGCATCATAGATTGTGTAGTTTGCAGTAAATCCAATCTTTTCGGCATCAATTCTGAGCATTTTACCGAAAATAGAATGAAAAGTTCCCATCCATAAATTACGCGAATAGCTGTCACCAAGAAGATTATCTATTCTACTTCGCATTTCTTCGGCGGCCTTGTTGGTAAAAGTAAGAGCAAGGATTCTTCTTGGTTTGTAACGATTTTTTAAAAGATATGCAATTTTATAAGTTAATGTACGAGTTTTTCCGGAACCTGCACCTGCCACAATCAATTGAGGACCATCTGTATATACTGCAGCTTCTCGTTGAGCCGGGTTTAATTGAGATAATAACTTTTCCACACAAAAATTTTTTACAAAGTTACAAATAGCTACTTAATTTTTTTTTTTTTCAGCAAATAAGTTATTAACGATTTTTTAAAAATCATTACACTCATGATAATTTTTGCTTTAAAAAAATTATTTTTTAAGTTAATATTAAAAAAAAATTAATAATTTTGTAAAAATCTTAGAATTTATACAACGTTTAGAAAATTATAATTGTCTAAGAGAGGTAATTTATTAACTAAAATTGAAGAAAATGAAAACTAAAGTCTTGATGCTTGTTTTCGCAACTTTTGCATTTATTGGGATTATAACTGCACAGGAAGCGAATAGTAAATTATTGTCAAAGTACAGTCAAGAAGAACTAAATCAATTTAAAAAAGACAATCTTAAAGAGTTCTACAAATTGAATTACTTTGTGGAAAAAGGCTGCTACATTATTGAAATGCCTGGCAAGCCTATAGAATTGATTGAGTTAAAAAAGATTAATCCAAAAACCGGATACGTAATTCCGGATTATATTATAACGCTTGAAGATCTGGACGATTTTAACCCTCTGGAGTATAACATCTATAGGAGTGCGTTAAAAAACAATTATTTCAGAGCCGGAGATACCGGTTATGTAATTGTTGTACAATCCGATGAAGATATTGACATCGCAGTTACAAATGAAATGAGATTAAAAAACATTAGATAACAATAAAAATCAAGATATATGAAAAAGTTAATCTTAACATTGTTTATAATTCCGCTTAGTTTAGTGGTATTGAGTCAGTCATATACCATGAGCGGCTACAATGGACAGACAATATCAACCTGTTCCGGATCTCTTTCGGTTGGCAGTTACAGTGTTGGACAAACTCTAACAGTAACAGTTTGTTCCAATAATCCTATAAATAGATTTGTACGCTTGTTCATAAGTTCATATAGTTTTCCAAACGGAACTTCTTTAACAGTTTATGACGGGCCAAATACATCAGCACCGGTTCTGGAAGTTTATAATCATACAACAACCTCCGGAACACTATCAGTTGTTGCTTCCAATATGAATGAATCCGGATGTTTGACATTCGTATTTGTAGGAAATGTAAGCGGAGGTTCGTTTTCCGGAACATTATCCTGCGAATTTCAATGTATGCCTCGTCAGGTATATATAACTGCATCAAATCCTCCAATGGTTAATGAAGGAGGTATAGATTACATTAACGTTTGCTGGAATCCTGCAACAAACTCTTCATTTCCAGTAACTTTCACAGCAAACGGAGTTTATCCAAATCCGGGTTATCCGTTAAATGATGGAACAGTAACTTTCACATGGAATTTTCAAGATGGATCTCCAATACAATCAGGAGTTGGATTAAATCAAGTTACACATACTTTTCCAGATCGCAGAGGTTATGTGGTAATAGTAACTATTACCGATCAACAAAACTGCACAAATACAAATGCCGTGGCCCAACGCGTAAGAGTTTCAAGAAAGCCTATTTGGAATACACAAACAACTACTCTAAGCCCTACTGCTATTTGTATGGGGCAAACCGTAAATATGTGTGGTTATTATTCTTCCTCAGCATGGAACAGTAGTGTTGTACCGGCAATGGCTGACACAGTACCACTACCGGATGGTACCGGTGTATGCTATAACAGTCCATTAATGCAAAATCAATTCAACCCTGGACAAACAGTAACAAGCATAAACGATATCATCGGTATTCACATGAATATATGCCATACATTCATCGGGGACCTTACTTTTTACATACAATGTCCTAATGGTACAATAGTACAAATGGGAATACAGGGTGGAGGTGGCTGTGATTTGGGAAATCCACCAAATCAAGGTTGGTGGTACACTATCAGCCCATCAGGAACACAAACCATGCAACAAGCTGCTGTTGGGCATTCAGTCTTGCCTCCCGGAACATATGCTTCTTATCAAAGTCTTGCAGGATTAATAGGATGTCCGCTTAATGGGACATGGACAATAAGAATTTGTGATAACTGGGCAATTGACTCCGGAACATTATTTGGTTGGTGGATAGAGTTCAATCCTAGTCTATTCCCCGAATTATGGAGTTACACAAATTCTTATACCCCTACATCATGGCAAGGAGTTTATGGATCACAGATGAATCCTCCCACAAATCAGAACTGTGCTACAGGAACCTATACAACTACAGGTACACCTAACATAAATTCCCAACAACCATTTACATTTACAATAACTGATAATTTTGGATGTACTCATGATACTACTTTAACAGTTTTGGTACGCCATATGAATGATCCAAACTGCTGTATATTACCTAATCCAAATGCAGGAGCTGATAATTCTGTTTGTGCACTTAATTATACATTAAATGCATCTAATCCAGCTCCAAATAATACAGTAGAATGGACACTAGTTTCAGGACCGGGAACTGCTACATTTACAAACCCAACAAGTAATGTGACAAATGTTACAGTTAGCATGTACGGTACTTATACATTCAGAATTACAGAAAGATACTTAGGTAACTCAGGATGTCAACGCAGCGATGATGTTGTAATAACTTTCAATCCTACCTACATTCCAACTTTAACACCTGTAGATAATATGTGTGTAGGGTCAATGCCTGTACAATTATCTGCTCCTAATTTTGGGACATTAACTTGCTCACCAAATCCACAATTGTTGGATCAAAACTCAGCTATATTCTCTCCAAACTTACCAGGAAACTATACAATTACAAATACAGTGAATGATCCATGTACTGGCGGTCCTGTAACTTCACAAATAAACTTTACAGTTTACGATCAGATTAATATCCAAAACTTTAATGAAGTTTGTGGTCCTACAGGTTCTCCAACTTATTTCTATGTTTCTTGGGATGTTGTTGGTTCACAAGGTAATCCATTTTCCGGATATCTTGTAAACGGAATTTCTCAAGCAAATCCACATTTTCAGGCAACAATAGAATCTCCAAATGCATATAATTACACTGTTGCAGATGTAAATGGCTGCAGCAGTTTTGAAATTAACGGATTCCGCGATTGCGGTTGCCCTTTTTATGCAGGTACAATGGGAAGTCTCAACACAATCATTCTATGTGGAAATGAATGTACTTCACCATCCGTAACACATAACGGAGACCAATTAACAGATAACGGAGCAGGAATATTTGAATTTATGATACATACAGGAAACAATATTCCAATAGCAAGAAATTCAACCCCTAACTTTTGTAGATTACCATTAGGATTGCAATATAACACTATATATTATGTTTCTGCAATTGTTGGATTAAATGACGGCAGTGGACATGCAAATATAACATCAGGATGTTATCACATTTCACAGGGGACACCTGTTATGTGGCTCGAAATGCCATATGCTAACGCTGGTACGGATAAAGATACTTGCGGTTTAATGATCAGATTAAATGCTAATACTCCAGTTCCAGGAATGTATGGATATTGGACTTCAAGTTGCTCTAATTTTGTAACAATTGGAGGAACAAATTACACTCAACCTAATCCTATAGTTTTAGTCCCTGATTATCAAAACTGTACATTTACATGGAATATTGCAAACGGACAATGTGTTTCCCATGATGATGTTGTAATAAGATTTTTAAGAACTCCATCACCTTTTGCAGGTGATGATTTCACTATTTGTGGCAATTCTGCAGTAATGCAAGGCATACCAAGTGTTACCGGATCTAATTTATCATGGAGTGGATCTGGAACTATTTTTAATCCACAAACAAGTGCTAATGCAGAAACAATTATAAGTGTTTTTGGAACTTATGAATATACGCTAACTGAATCTATAGCAGGATGTTCAGGATCAGACAAAGTTTTAGTGACCTATGTTCCAGAACCTAATCCAACAACAACTCCCGGAACAGATACTGTTTGTGGAACTACTACAACGCTTACAGTTTATAACTCCATCGGAGTTGGACAATGGACTGCATTAAATCCTACAACCGGTACACCAATAACACCCCAACCAACATTTACACCTAATATTAATTCCCCGATAGTAAATGTATCTATTGGTAACTACACCGGGAATTATACCGAGATACTTTTCAGATGGCAAGAAACCACTCAATTAAACGGCGTACAATGTACCGGAACTGTTGAAAAGAAAGTCAGATTTGCACGTATGCCTGTTGCTAGTGTTGGAGCTGTTAATGAAGCTGAAAGATGTGGAAATTGCATAGAATTAGAAGCAGATGTTACCGGATCACAATGGGCAGAAGGAATGTGGATTGTAGGAAAAGTTATTCCTGAATCATGGGCACCATCTCAATATCAACCAAACACTACTCTTTGTATCAGAGAAATTGGTTCTTATGGAGATACTGCTCATGTTAGAGTTCCAATAGGATGGGCATTGTACAATCCCGATGCAAGATCTTGTCAATCTGTTGATACAATGTGGGTAACATTCTATCGCAGACCACAAGCAAATGCCGGTTTAGACAATGCTGTTTGCGGAAACAATTATACTCTTGGAGCTGTATATAGTTTACCTCAAACCAGCGGATATAATCCTTCAGGTTTATGGTCTGTTTACTCACGTCCAAATGTTACTCCGCCCCCATCGGCAACCTTTGCTAATTTGAATAACGACACTACTCTTGTTACAGTATCCAATACCGGATTTTGGCAATTTGTTTTCAGAGAAAACAACACTTTACTTAGCTCGTGTTACTCAACAGATACAGTAAAGATAGAATTTGTTGAAATTCCAATAATTTCCGCAGGTCCGGATAAACATGTTTGTGGACAATGTACTCAACTTCAAGGAACTACAGCAGGTTACAGTATGAGCTGGACAGATAATGGAGCACAATATTCTGATTATACTATTCCAAATCCAAATGTTTGTGTAAACACTTATGGACCTCGCGAGTTTGTGATGATAGAAACAAATATGTCGCAACCTCCGTTTACACTTGCTTGTCAGGCAAAAGATACTGTTATAATCACTTTCTGGAGAGTTCCAACAGCAAATATTTTAACTGACGAAGCAGACTCTACAGTTTGTGGACTGACATTTCCAAGACTTAGAGCTGAAAATCCGGGAACAGGTATTCGTGGATATTGGAGTACAAACAATCCTTTCACACAGTTCTCGCCAAATGCTTATACATGGAACAATGCATCAGCTACGGTTCCTTCTTATGGATTCCATGACTTTTACTGGATTGAAGAAACCGGTCCTGAAGATATGCCTGGTTTCTGTACCGATACAGCCGGTCCATTAAGAATTAGATTTATTCAAATACCTACTGCAAATGCAGGTAACGACACTCTGTTCTGCGGGTTCTCCGGAAATCTTAATGCTATTCCAAGTGTTGGGACCGGGGTATGGTCAACACCTTCAACACAAAACATCAGTTTCAATAATGCAAATAGTCCTAATGCAACGGTTACTTCAAACATTCTTAATGCAGGAAATCCGGCTAATCCGTATTTCTTACTTATCTGGACTGAAGATAACACAAACGGCTGTACAGATAAAGACACAATTAAAGTACGTTTTGCAAGAATTCCTTCATCCGATGTAATAATTATTCCTCCAAAATGCTTTGGCGAAGAAGCCACAATCAGAGCTGTGGAAGATAC
>CALJNE010000041.1 GCA_937982115.1 uncultured Bacteroidales bacterium
CAACTTTTTGCAGTAAATTTCTAGCAACTCGGGACTAAGGTTTTGAAAATCTTTATTCATCTAAATGCAAAATTCTCAGTGCAAATATAATAAAAAAATTTAACAACAAATTTTTGAATATGAACCTAAGAATTTTTTTACTTCGGTTTAAAATTTCTTTTACCTCATGTCTAATAATTTTAGAGATAAAACTCAACAACATTATTTTGAATATGAATATCATAAAATTCACAAACACATGTCGCAGCATTAGAGTTTTCATTTTCAATTTTCCCTTCCACCTTTCCATAAAAATTGAAGCACACATCGTAGCAATCCAACTTCCCCATTTTTTCTTTCCTCTTTCAAGCATTCTTTAACAACAAAATTTTGAATATGAACCTAAGAATTTTTTTACCTCGGTTTAAAATTCCTTTTACCTCATATCTAATAATTTTAGAGATAAAACTCAACAACATTATTTTGAATATGAATACCAGAAATAACTAAAGCATACTTAGTAACATCACTTTTACCTTATTTCCCGTGATATTCTACTCAAAGATTATTTGTTTTTCAGTTATAGCAATAGCTATAATAAAATGCAAGCTTTTTCTTCTATGACAAACCTGTTATCTCCATAAAAGGAATGAAGAAAATAAGAAGTAAAATGTTAATTAGCAGGCTAATTACCTGTTCACATTAATTTTTTTATGAATAAGTTTTCCTGAAGTGTATAACCTCAGATAATATACGCCGGGTTTAAATTCTGAGGTATTTATTTCTATTTTATCAGTTAAATCTTCGGGTAAGATATTTACAACTACTTTTCCGCTTACTTCCACAACTTGAATTAGGTCATCAGATTTGAAGTAGTTTTCTGATGTAATATATAGCTTGTCATTACATGGGTTTGGATAAACTGTAAAAGAATTTTCAATAATTTCATCTTCAATTCCTACTAAGCAAGTGATTGGTCTAATTCCTGTGGATGTTGCAATATCGTATGCTTGAACAGAACTTTTCCATACGCCGTCTTTTCTAACCCATAGAGTATTTTTTCCGCCGTGACCTCTATTAGGCACCAGACCAACAACAAAGTCATCTCCTTCGGCATAATTTATAGTATAGCCAAGATAGAAAGGTCCGTCAATATCGAGGGGTTCGTCGAAGATGATTACTTGATAATAGTTTTCTCTAAGGTCTTTAAGGAAGACTTTTTGTGTTCCAAGTAGTGTTGTTGGGGTACCGTCAATTCCATCCCAGGTGGCAAATCTTATATAGGAATTATAACTGCCGTAAGACAGCTTCATTATTGGAACTATAACTCCATAGACTTTATTAAAAGTATGAAATTCATAAAAGTCTGCATAACCGTTAATTCTGTCTGAATTATGTCCACCGTAATATCCGTTCATTCCGTAAATTTGCATTGCGTATGGTTGTTCGCCTTGCTTTACATTCTGGATAGTATCGCAAATCTTGCCTACAATACTTTCATAAACAACAACGTAATCTTGCTTTGTTAAAGAGTTGCTGCCATTTACATTTGAAACATTTAATGTAACATCATAAAAACCACTATTTGCATAAGTAACGCCTTGAGGTTGAAGTTGAGTATTAACAAAGTTTGGTTCTCCTCCGGGGAAATACCATGCCCATGTCATTGGATTATTTGTTGAAAGGTCTTCGAAATAAACTTTTGTATTTTTCTGAATCAGACGATAAGGCGTTCTGAAATTTGCAACGGGAGGATTTGGTCCTACATCAGGAATAACCTTTATGTAATTTTCTTTTAAAATAGTATCATATCCCTGAGAATTCCGTACAATTAATCTGACATCATATTCTCCGGCAACATTATAACGTATCTGTTGAGGATTTTGAACAGTTGAAGTTGCCGGAACACCCGCTTCAAAAAACCATTTCCACTCAAAAGGATAATCGTAGCTCAAGTCTGTAAAATTCACTGTGTTTCCGGACACAACTACAACCTGGTTTGCAATAAAATTTGCTACCGGAAGTGTTTCGGCAAGATTATAAACAAAAACATAATTATTTCTCGTTTTAACATTTGTGTTACCAAACTCATTTCTGACTGTTAATTTTACATTATATAATCCTGCCTGATTATAAGTAACAATTGGAGGATTTGGCCCATTAAACTGAGATGGATTTCCGCCCGGGAATTCCCACAACCATTCATGAATTGGATTTTGCGATAAATCAGTAAAAGTTACCCCGGTATTGACAGGAATAACAAGAGGATTTCCTGAAAAATCGGCTTTTGGCCATTGGTCTGGGCAGGCATTCAAGTGGGGTCCTAATTCAGCAACAGAATAAGGACTCGTTAGATTATAATCTGTACTCCATACGACACTTCTATCAGGTTTTATAACAATTTTTTTTGGATATTCTGTTACTTCATAATAAGAAACTACCGGAGTTGAACCTCCTTGCGGACTTACTAAAGGGAACTGAGTTCCGTGGTCTGTTCGGAACTGCTGCACTTGTTGATTGGTGGGATTTCCCCCAAAAACTGCAAGAATTACAAGGTCAAACTCGTTACATCCGAATTTTTGGTATATATTATTCATATCGGGAACCGAACCTATACAGCCGCTGCAGGTTGTAAGATAAAAGCATACGTAAACATATTTCCCCGCATCAAGATATGAATACAAGTTATGTGTATTTCCGTCAATATCTGTAACGGTAAAATCAACGGCAATATCCGGTTGTGAATAAACTAAAACATTGTTTATTGTTAAAACAACAAACAAAATAATCGAGTAAAGATTTATTTTTCTCATATCAGGAAATTTTTCTTCTCAATTTTCAAAAATAACAAAATTTTTAATTCAATCTTTTTTTAAATATTTTTTTTGATTTTTTTGCCCGGAGTAAATTGCGGCATTTAGTTCAAAACCTAAAATCAATGCCAAAGCCGAAACATAAATAAGCATCATTATTACGATAATGGTTCCGATTGAACCGTAAAGTTTATTATATTGTGAAAAATTATTTACGTAATAGGTAAATAGCAAAACTCCAATAACCTGTAATAAAGTTGCCAAGACTGCTCCGGGACTTAAAAATCTGAATCCCGTGCTTTTAGCAGGAGCATAATAATACATAATGGCAATACCTAGAAAATACAAAGCTAAAACAATAAAATACCTCAGAAATCTAATTATAAATCGTAGAAACTCATATTCACCAAGTTTTGGGTGGTCAATAAAAAATTTCACAAAAAAATCATCCCCGATTGAAATAAGACTGATTGAGAGGATAAAAATTAAAACCATGAGAAAAAGTAAAATCAACGAAAGTACTCGAACTGCAATTATACCGCGAGTTTCGATGCTGTGATATGAAGCATTAAAGGCCTCTACCAGTGCGATAATTCCATTAGATGCAAAAAATATGGTTAGTAAAAAGCCAAGCGATAATACCGAGGTACGTTGATTCATAATAGTATCGATGATAGTTTCGTGCAGCAAGTCGTAAGCATTTCCGGGCAAAACATCAGCTAGTAATGAAAACAATTCCATGTGAAAATCCTCAATGGGGATAAATGGTATTAAGGAAAACAGAAAAATCATCGCCGGAAAAATAGCAATAAAAGCACTAAATGCCACGCTTGATGCCCTCATAGTTAGATTTCCGTTGCTAATTCCTTTAAAAAAGATTTTACCCAACTTATATAACGACAGCCCCCTGCAACCCGGAAGTATTATTTTATCGCTTATGCGATAAATATAATTGAGTATTTCTTGAATGATTTGCTTAATTTGCTTTATCACTTTTTTACTGCTTTAAGACTTAAGTCAAGGCTTTTGATATGATGAGTCAAAGCTCCAACTGAAACATAATCTACTCCGCATTCGGCATATTGTCTTATTGTATCGAGAGTAATTCCTCCACTGGACTCAGTTTCGTATTTGCCGGCAATCATTTCCACAGCCTTTTTGGTTGCAGGAATATCGAAATTATCCAGCATAATCCGATGAACCTTTCCTATTTCAAGAACTTGTTGCAATTCGTCAAAATTTCTGACTTCGATTTCAATTTTGAGGTTAAGATTGTTTTTTAAGATATATTCGTTTGCGGCAATAATGGCATTCCTGATACCACCGGCATAGTCAATATGATTGTCTTTGAGCATAATCATATCGTAAAGTCCTATTCGGTGATTTTCGCCGCCACCGATTTTCACGGCTTCTTTTTCGATAAGACGCAAGCCTGGTGTAGTTTTTCTGGTATCGAGAACTTTAGTTTTGAGACCTTGCAACTTTTGAACATATTGATTTGTGTGAGTGGCAATACCGCTCATCCTTTGCATAAAATTTAATACCGTTCGTTCCACTGCAAGAATATCACGTTGAGGTCCGGATAGTTTAAAAACCACATCTCCCTTAGATACTCTTGTACCATCTTTAATGTATGTTTCGAGATTTAGTTTTTGGGAGTAATAGTAAATTACTTTTTTTGCCACGTCAACACCGGCAATAATTCCATCTTCTTTAACAAGCAAAACAGCCTCAGCTGTTTTATCTTTGGGAATACAACTTAATGAAGAATGGTCGCCATCGCCTATATCTTCGGCAAAAGCTCTCTCAATAAGAGGCAAAAGATATGAATCGGGAATCATAAATTTTTATTCTTCTTCAATACGCATTTGATGAATCAGCAAATTAGAACCGGAACCTTTCAGCAAAAAGTAAACACGATATGTTTTACCGTTTACGGTTTCGAGACTTCCGATAGCATATTGAGCTGATTCTTTACCTCCTTGATGAAGAACATTAAAATTTTTTACTTTATTTTTATCAAAAAAATCCTTCAGAATTTTTTCGGCCTGCTGCTTACTGTAAACATCGTCAATATTTAAAACTACCAATTCTATGCTTGAATTAAAATATTTTGCAAGTTCTGTAGCATTTCCAACCTTTATTGCATCAAAAATTTTAGGTGGAATATTAAATATTGGCAAAAGTGCAGATTTTACTGTAATTGCAACACCTAAAAAAAACACTAACATTATCAAATTCAATTTTTTCATTTCAAAAGTTTTTTTTAATTTCTTCAAAAATCAAACCAAGCTTAAATTTTGTGTCGCAATATACAATTTTTTTACAAAAAGTAGTATTTTTAACTCAAATTTTTTTTATGAATATTAAATTAATTGTTGTAGGCAAAACTGATTCTGATGCGATTTCATCAGTATTTAACAATTATGCAAAGAGAATAAATCGGTATGTTAAGTTTGAGATGAAAGTGGTGAAAGATGTTCCTAAAACAGTAAAAACACCTCCGGAAATTGTACGAAAAAATGAAGCTGAACAATTACTTCAAAATATTTTTGAGACCGATTACGTTATTCTGCTCGACGAAAAAGGCAACGAATTCAAAAGCACAGAGTTTGCAGATTTTTTAAATAAAAAATTTACGCAATCTCTAAAAAATATAGTTTTTATCATCGGGGGTGCTTATGGTTTCGATAAATCTGTTTATGAACGCAGCAATTTTATGGTATCCTTGTCGAAAATGACCTTTTCTCATCAAATAATACGTGTTATTTTTGCAGAACAACTATACAGAGCTTTTACCATAATCAACAATGAACCTTACCACAATGAATAAAATATTCAGAATTAAAATCAGAAAATTTTCGGAGAAAATTAAATCATTTTTTACAAAAAAATTTGCTGTCTCCGGAATTTTGTTTTTGTTTTTTGCAGTCTTCAGTATTTCGGCATACTTTGTTAAATATAATTACGAACCACTTCCTGAGGAAAATGTCAATCCGGAAAAAATACAAAGAGTTCTTAGCTCAAACTTTGAATTTTTACAGGCTGAAGCAAAAAAAATTACTGAATTAGCATTGATATCACAAGACAGTCTTTTTGAATACATCAAACAAAAAGAAAAAGTATATGATAAAAAATTCTGTGGCTTTTTTGTTTACGAAGATAACAGCTTAAAATACTGGACAAGTAATAGCATTCCATTACCGACAAGCACTACATTTCATTTTTTCGATAAAAGTTTGATATACCTCAACAACGGATGGTATTTGTGTCATGCCTGCGAAAAAGGAAATATTCATACTGCCGGAATTTTTTTGATAAAAAAAGAATATTCCATAGAAAACGAATTGCTTAACAATGAATTTAATCCTCTCCTCGACATTGACAAAAACATAATGTTAAACACTGAACCTATTGATAACTCAATAAATATAAACATTCCTGAGCATAATATTTCTTTTTATCTGGGCTTGAAAAATAAGAATAATCCAACTTTGAAAGAATTTGGAGTAAAGCATATATTTATTTTACTGTCAAGTCTGTTTTTTGTTTTACTAATTTTTTCTATTTCTGCACAATTTATAAAAATTAAGCCAAAATCGGGTTTGTATATATTACCTTTAACCGCAATAGTTATAGCCGTTGCAAGATATTACAGTTTAAAATACGGCTTATATTCGGGATTCAATGATTGGGCATTGTTCAGCCCCGAAATTTTTGCTCAATCATTATGGTTGAGTTCGCTGGGGGAATATTTAATCAGCGTTGTAGTTTTTCTGCTATTTTCAATTTTCTTTTTCAAAAACTTTAAAATCGAAATTTTAAGAAAAATTCCTGCAATATTTAGTGTTTTAATGAGCATAGGGCTGGGAAGTATTTTTGCTGTTTTAAGTTTGTTTATTTCGGAATTAATGAAAGGAATTGTAATAAACTCTTCAATCTCCTTCACTTTCGAAAACATCCTTTTGCTCGATATATATTCGATTTTAGGAATAATCATCATCGGAGCGGTGATTTTATCGTTTATTTTGATTTTATTTAGAATTGCTTTCGAATTAAGACAATATTTAAATCTAAAAGTAATTATTCTTACTCTTATAATTTTTACAGTAGGAGCATTTTATCTTAGCTCCAGTAAAAGTTACGAAGAAAAGGAAATCCTTATTTTTGCAATGTTATTTGTTTTCTTATGGATTTGGTTAAGCATAAGTGCAACCAAACATAAAGTTTCATACTTTTCGTTAATTGTTTTTGTTTTTATTTCATCCTTAATAATTTCAGAACATTTCAGCAGAATCTCCACAAAAAAAGAATTGGAAAGTTATAAGGTTATCACCTACAATCTTGCGTCGGAGCGAGACATAAATGCAGAATATTTTCTGAAAGAAATTTATAATCAACTTAAATATGACACAAAACTAGAGCAATACATTAAAAACAAAGATATTACGGGAATAGAGAATTACATTAAAGGCGTTGTCAGCAGTAAAAGATACTTTAATAAATACGACTTGCAGATTACTGCTTGTCTCGAAAAAGACAGCTTGATTTTCACCTTTGAGCCAAACAAAATCAACTGTCACGAATTTTTTCAAAAACAAATCGAAGATTTTGGAATTGTTATTCCGGGCACAAATTTTTATTATCTCGAAAATCATAACGGTAGAATAAGCTATCTGGGCGAAATTGCATCAAAACTTTTCGATGGTGAAAGACTGAATATTTACATAGAGGCTGATTCAAAAATTTTCAGCGAAGGACTGGGATACCCGGAACTGCTTCTGGACAGTAAACAAACCGTAAAGAAGACAACACGAAAAATTAATTATGCTAAATACCATAAAGGAAAACTTATCTCGAGTAAAGGAGATTATAAATATCAGTTTTCATTGATTTCGCAAGATTCCGATACTGCAGAATATTCTGTTTTCACTGCAAACGGCTATGTTCATTTTAAATACAGACCCGACAGCGAAAACTTAATTATTGTTAGTAAACCCGATACTCAATACAGTAAAGAACTTGCATCATTTACTTACATTCTTGCTTTTTTATTCATAATTTTTAATTTTTCCTGGATTATTTTCAATTTGATAAACAAAAAGATTTTCAAAGGAATAAGTTTAAAAGAAAAAACACAAATAGCATTTATTTCGATGTTGATTATTGCTCTGCTTGCAACCGGAGCCATCTCTATAATGTTCATAATTGATGGATATAAGCAAAAACAAAAAGAAACAGTTTTAGACAAAATTTACTCGGTGCTAATTGAGCTTGAATACAAAATCGGAGACAGAGACACACTGGATTATAAAGATGTAGAATATTTGAATTCACTTTTAATAAAGTTTTCGAATGTTTTTTACACAGATATTAATGTTTTCGACCTTAACGGAGTTTTATTGGCAAGTTCGAGAACAGAACTTTTTGATAAAGGCTTAAAAGGTCGTTATATGGACAGAAGAGCATACGAAGAGTTAATTTTAAATAAATCTGGAGCTGTAGTAATCAACGAAAATATTGACAATATTAATTATCTATCGGCATATATACCTTTCAGAAATTTCAATAACGATGTTATTGCATATTTGAATCTACCGTATTTTGCAAAACAAAACGAATTTAAAGAAGAGATTTCGAATTTTGTCATAGCCTTTTCAAACATTTTTTTGATATTGATTTTATTCTCCATACTTGCCGGAATTCTTATATCGCGAAATTTAACTCGACCACTTTCGATGATTCAGGAGAGAATAAAAGCAATGGATATTAAGAAAAGTGCCGAAAAAATTTATTATTCCCGAAACGACGAATTGGGAGGTTTGATACGAGAATACAATCGTAAAATTGACGAGCTGAGCGAATCAGCAATAAAATTAGCACAATCAGAAAGAGAATTTGCATGGAGAGAAATGGCAAAACAAATAGCTCACGAAATTAAAAATCCTCTTACTCCAATGAAATTAAGTGTTCAATATCTGGAAAGGGCGTACGAACAGAAAGATGAAAAATGGGAGGAAACTTTTCGCAGGGTTTGCCGTACTTTAATTGAACAAATTGATGTTCTTTCTGAAATAGCAAATGAATTTTCGAATTTTGCAAAACTTCCTGCCCCCAAAACCGAAGAAGTAAATATTGCCGAAGTTGTGGAATATTCTGTTCAGCTTTTCGCACACGAAGACAACACCGAAATAAGAGTAAACAATCTAATTAATTCAAAACCTATTGTTTTAGCAGATAGAGAACAATTGATAAGAGTATTTAACAATCTTATTAAAAACAGCATACAAGCCATTCCGTTCGGGAAAAACGGAATTATCGAAATTAGTTTGAAGGAAAATGAGCAATACTATATCATTACTGTTAAAGACAACGGAGTGGGAATTCCCGAAGAAATGAGAGAAAAAATCTTTGAGCCAAACTTTACAACAAAATCCGGGGGTATGGGACTCGGCCTAAGTATTATAAAAAGTATGCTAAAGAACATTAATGCAAAAATCAGTTTTACAACCGAAGTAAACGTAGGCACGGAATTTAAAGTGGAAATACCAAAAAAATAATTATTTTTACGGCAAAAAAATATGATAAAGGAAATATTTGAGCATCGCAGTATTCGCAAGTTTAAGAGCGAACCTATTCCCGAAAATGTTTTAAACGAAATTTTAGAGGCTGCCATCAGAGCATCGAATACGGGAAATATGCAAGTTTACAGCATTGTTGTTACAACCGACTCCGCAATAAAGGAACAACTTTCTCCGGCACATTTTAATCAGGCTATGGTTAAGCAGGCCCCTGTTTTATTAACATTTTGTGCCGATTTTAATCGTTTCAACAAATGGTGCAGACTTCGCAAAGCAGAACCGGGCTATGACAATTTTCTGTCGTTTTTAACTGCTGCCATTGATGCTGTTATTGCAGCTCAAAATGCCTGTCTCGAAGCTGAGCATCACGGTTTGGGAATTTGTTATCTGGGAACTGCAATTTATAATCCCGACAAAATTATTGATATTTTAAATTTACCCAGAGGCGTAGTTCCAATTACTGCCGTAGCAATAGGCTATCCCGACGAAAATCCTCCCCTCACCGACCGCTTACCACAAAGAGCTGTGGTACATAAAGAAAAATATCAGGACTACACCGCCGAAGAAATTGATGAGTTATATCGCCAAAAAGAATACAATCCCGAATACATAAAATTTGTTAAGGAAAACAACAAAGAAACATTGGCTCAAGTATTTACGGATGTAAGATACACAAAAGCAAATAACGAACATTTCTCGAAAGTTTTACTTGATGTTTTAAAGAAACAAGGTTTCTAACAAAATTTTCATTACCTGATAAAGTTAAAATACCAGATAATGAAAAATATTTATCAATTTTGAAACTTATTATTCTCCTATTCTCTTTAGTATTGGCAAGTTGTTCGTCAATTGTAACAGAACTTTATCGAGTTAGAAAATTAAATTTGTTGACGAAAAGACAATTTTACATTACTGAAAAATATAACATCCCGACAGCAGACCGTTAGGAACTTGAATCTTACTATATTTCATTTCTATCTTCACTGAACAGCATTCGCTACAAAGCGCAACGAAAAAATCATTACCAAACATTACAAGCACTTTACTACGATAAATCAGCACAGTTGCAATCTTTTCAAATCAGCTGCTAAGCTGGCGGTTTCCCAAACCTGCAATGGGACAGAAATGAAATAATGACAACTTTTCCACCCAAGCTGCAAGCACAAAAGGATAGTATTGTGTCGCTTGATACACAAATTAAATTTTTAAAACCGCTATCTCAAACTTCTGAACTTTTTGTTAAAAATTATTACTAAATTGTAATTGTTTATTTGGAATAGATTTATGGGAACGCAGAGTAAGAGAATAATTTCTTTCGTTCAGGACAACAGCAAACTTGCGACAGACAAAAAAGTAAAAATAATTTATGCAAACACATACGACATTTTCGACGTTTGACTCAATGGCGGATGACAGTGAAAGTCGGGGGCAGTACCGTGGGATTTTAATTCTACACCGCATAAACTTTTTAAAAGGCAATCAGTAACTAATTCCACAATATCTTGCTTACGCAGCACTCACCGTTACTTGTTATAATAACATTTTTTCGGTTGTTATTTTTCGAAAATTATTGACCTTCAATTTATTATTACTAAATACAACAAAAAGTTTGCTCAGCCCTCAAAATCAGAATATAATCCATCCTATACATAAGACATTCCTATTGTTTGGACATCATTTTACTGCAATTTACATAAAAAACTATGAAAAAATTTTTAATTATTCTTTGCTAATTTATAATTTTCATTTAAATTTGTGAAGGAATAATTGATGTTTTGGTTGAATTTATTGCATTGTTAAATACTAAGTTTTTTTGGAGAAAAAGATATTCTTCAAGAAGCGGAGCTTTGTATAATTGTTATGGAGAAACCGGAAGAATGGTATGTTTTGCGTACTAAAATCAAAAAAGAGTTTTTGGTTCAGGAAGAACTAACTCAAAAAGGCATTGAAGCAGAATTACCATTAACAACAAAACTTGTAAGCACAAAAAAAGGTATCAGAAAAATAAAAAAGCCACTGATTTCGGGATATGTATTTGTAAAATGCAGTGAACAACAGACCGAAAGATTAAAATTTTTGCAGGGAAGCATTGATTTTCTAAGAATAAATAATATTCCTCAAAAACTAACTCAATCGGATATTCTCAGACTAAAAAAATTATGCGAATTTGCCCCGGAAATTTGCTCTGTTCCCGAAGCCGGAACAAAGGTTTTAATAACATTCGGTACATTGAAAGGGATAACCGGAATTGTAACATCAAAAAAGAATAAAAACTATTTTATCGTCGAAAGCGGAATAAATGGTATTTTTATTAAAATTGAATTAAAAAACACATTATTTGAAATTATTCAATAATAAAAATCAGAATGCTTTATGAAATAAAAATAATTGTTGACACTCACAAAGTACGCTATGTTGTTTTTCTGGAATTTGCAAGAAATGATATAATTATTTCAAAAATCCGGGAAAAATTTAAGGCATTCTGGAGTGCAAGTAGAAAAATGTGGTATATTCCTAAAGAAAATTTTAAACTTAGGGAGTTTTCAGAAAATCTAACCGATATTGCAAAAATTACATACAATTACAACGATTTTAAAAATTCTGAAAAAACAAATAGATTTCCAAATAAAAACCATTCTAAAGATTGCGAAGAGCTGTCACAAAATAGCATAAACAAAAGAATTGAAGAGTTTCGTAAGTGGCTTGAGAGTAAAAGGTATAGCAACAATACCATTAATAGATATATTGATTCTGTAAAGCAATTTTTACTGTATTACAAAGATAAAGACTTTAAACTCTTGACTAATGACGATGTTTTGCATTATATACACGAAAGAATAGTTAAAAAAGGTTTAAGTTTTTCGTATCAGAATCAGCTGGTTAATGGATTAAAGTTATATTTTGGTCAAGTAGAAAAGACCGCTATACAAATAAAAAAATTAGAGCGACCTCGCAGGCAACATAAATTACCCAATGTATTGAGCAAAGAAGAGATAAAAGCAATACTCGAAGCTCCGACAAATTTAAAGCATCGCGCCATGCTAAGCCTGATTTATGCCTGTGGGCTCAGACGCAGCGAACTGTTAAACCTAAAAATAAGCGATGTGGACTCAAAGCGAAATATGTTAATAATACGAAACTCCAAAGGTTACAAAGACAGGCAAGTTCCAATATCAACTAAAGTAATCGAAATGTTAAGAGATTATTATAGAACCTATAGACCAAAAAATTACTTATTTGAAGGGAAAGAAATAGGAGATAGATATAGCGAGAGAAGTTTAGAACAAGTATTAAAGAAAGCATTAAAAAAATCAAAAATAACAAAGCCCGTAACTTTACATTGGCTTCGGCATTCTTATGCAACACATTTGCTGGAATCAGGGACAGATTTACGATATATACAAGAATTATTAGGACACAAAAGCAGTAAAACTACTGAGTTATACACACACGTATCACAAAAAAGTTTACAAAAAATTAAAAGTCCATTTGATGATTTATAATTTTTTTCTTACATTTGCACTTAGAAATAATAAAACGCTACTTTGTAGCGCCTATACAACTAAAAATGAAAATAAAACGAAATAAATTAGCGCATATAAACTAGTTAGCGTTCATTGGAATAAAACCAGACACAGCATTGAAACATTGACAAAAACAGATAAACAAAAATGAGTAATAACCATTAAAAAAGGAGGTCAAAAATGCGACACAATCAAAGAGTAGAAAGTAGAAAGGTGCAAGGAACAAGTAATAAGTTGAAAGTATTTGGATTTGCAGTACTTTTAACTTTTACCTTTTCCCTTTCAACTGTAGCAGCACAAGAAAGCGTTAACGCCACAGGTGGCAATGCTTCGGGAAGCGGAGGCTCGGTGAGCTATTCCGTAGGACAGGTAGTTTACACCACCAACACAGGAACAAATGGTTCTGTGGCACAAGGCGTACAGCAAGCGTTTGAAATTTCGGTAGTAACTGGACTTGAGCAAGCCAAAGGCATAAACC
>CALJNE010000042.1 GCA_937982115.1 uncultured Bacteroidales bacterium
CACACAAATGTTCTCTTTTCCTCTTCGCCGTTGGGTTTTATAAACATTGTCAACACATCTTCAAAATTATTTGTTATTCTGCAAATGCCCATTTTTATTTTAACTATATTCAACAACCTTATTTTCAATCTGAACCACAAAATTCATATAAGCTCACATCGCAGCACCACTTTCCTCTTTTCCCTTTTACCTTTCACCTTTCACCTAATTTTTAACAACATAATTTTGAACATAAATCTTTTATAAAACTACTTAATATTGCTCCCCTACCCGTTCAACTATTCTATGATTAACCCCTAACTCTGCAAATGTTTTTTAGTCAGTTGGTTAGTTAGTCAGTTGGTTAGTTAGTCAGTTAGTCAGTTAGTCAGTTGGTTAGTTAGTTAGTTAGTTAGTTAGATGGTTGGTTAGGAAATTTGAAAGTTAAAGAAAATCTGTTGAGTGAAAAGGAAATAAATTATAAGAATACTTTTAAATTATCGCAGATAATTTGCAGAATGCTCAACGAGTTTCTGTCGCATTCTGAATTTTTTCGTCAAAATCCAAAAAAATCTAAAGATTTTTTTCTACTTCGTAGCGACTTTGATTTTGTAAGTCTTTCCTTTCGCCTTCTGCTACGGAAATCCAAACAAAATCTATGTCGGGATTAACCTGGATGCTCCACACGTGCCTGCACACTTGAAAATAGAATTTCTCAAAATTCTATTTTCAAATCCGGGTTGAAAATCATCAAGCAGGGATTGGACTAAACAAAAATTCCGGTTGGGTTGTGGGATGAGCCGTGTATTATTTTTGCTGTGGCTGCGGTTTGATAGATTTTTAGAAAAAATTCAGACAGCGACGAGCTTTTTCTTTTGTTACTTTTCTTTTTTAGCGATTGCAAAAAGAAAAGTAAATACCACAAAACGGATAACCCACTTAAACTCTAACAGACATAGTACCTCTAAACAGCTTACGACATAATTAAATTAAATTAAACATTAGGTAAATACGTTTGAACATATAATTGTAAAGCCTTAAATTTCAATGCAATACCTTTATGTATTACGTATTTTTATCGAAGTCATGGATTAAATCTTTGTTTCTTAATTTTACCACTCTTTCACTTTTTATTTATTATCTTCGCAAAAATTTTTTTCGATGAAAAAGTTTAAACGTTATACAGTTACTTCAGCATTACCTTATGCTAATGGACCGGTACATATTGGACATTTAGCCGGAGTTTATGTTCCTGCGGATATTTATTGCAGATATTTAAGATTAAAAGGCGAAGATGTTGTTTTCATAGGCGGCAGTGATGAACATGGTGTTCCGATCACTTTAAGAGCACGCAAAGAAGGTGTTTCTCCTCAAGATGTAGTTGACAGATATCATAATCTCATTAAAAAGTCTTTTGAAGATTTTGGTATTAGTTTCGACATTTATAGTCGTACAAGTAACAAAACTCATCACGAAACAGCTCAGGAGTTTTTTCTTACTCTTTATAATAAAGGAGAACTTATCGAAAAAACCGAACATCAGTTTTATGACGAAGTCGAAAATCAATTTTTAGCCGACAGATATATTTTGGGAACATGTCCTAAATGCGGAGCCGAGGATGCTTATGGTGATCAATGTGAAAAATGCGGAAGTTCACTATCCCCAACTGAACTTATTAATCCACGATCAGCAATTAGCGGAAGCAAACCTGTCCTGAAACAAACAAAACACTGGTATCTGCCACTCGATAAATACGAACAAGAGCTTAGTCATTGGATTCTTGAAGAACATAAGGAGTGGAAACCTAATGTTTACGGGCAATGTAAATCTTGGTTGGATTCCGGATTATTGCCAAGAGCTGTAACACGTGATCTCGACTGGGGGGTTCCTGTTCCTTTGAAAGAAGCTCAAAATAAAGTGCTTTACGTTTGGTTTGATGCTCCCATCGGTTATATTTCGGCTACAAAAGAACTAACTCCTGATTGGGAAAAATACTGGAAAGATCCCGACACAAAATTGGTTCATTTTATTGGAAAAGACAATATTGTTTTTCATTGTATAATTTTTCCTTCGATGCTTAAACATGAAGGTTCATATATTTTGCCTGATAATGTGCCGGCAAACGAATTTTTGAACCTCGAGGGCGACAAAATAAGCACATCAAGGAATTGGGCGGTGTGGCTGCACGAATATCTCGAAGAGTTCCCCGGAAAACAAGACGTATTAAGATATGTTCTTTGTGCTAATGCTCCCGAAACTAAAGATAATGATTTTACATGGAAAGACTTTCAAACAAGAAACAACTCTGAACTGGTTGCTATTTACGGAAATTTCGTCAACAGAGCATTGGTTCTTACTCACAAATATTTCGAAGGTAAAGTTCCCGAACCAAAAGTCATCACTGAATACGAAAACTCTATAAAAGAGGAAGTTCGCAGGATTAAACTTGCAATAGAAAATAATATAGAGAATTACCGTTTTAGGGAAGCTCTCCGCGAGGCAATGAATATCAGCCGTCTTGGCAATAAATACCTTGCAGATACAGAGCCCTGGAAAATATTTAAAACCGATCCCGAAAGAGTTGCTACTATTCTTTATTATTCAATTCAACTTTGTGCTATTACGGCAGTACTCACAGAACCTTTTCTCCCATTTACATCAAATAAGCTTTTCAATATATTGAATATCAAAAAAAACATCTGGGAAGAAACAGAAAAGTTTGATTTAATTCCTGTAAATCATACACTCAATAAACCAGAACTCCTTTTCGAGCAAATTGACGATGCTACTATTGAGAAACAAATTGAAAAATTATTGAAAACAAAAGAAAGCAATCAAAAACAAATGAAAAATATTGCTCCTCAAAAAGAGACTATCAATTACGAAGATTTTGCTAAGCTCGATTTAAGAATTGGTACAATTCTCGAAGCAGAAAAAGTTCCTAAAGCAGATAAACTTTTAAAACTTACTATTGATACCGGATTGGATAAAAGAACTGTTGTCAGCGGTATTGCGGAATTTTTTACACCGGAACAGATAATTGGTCAGAAAGTTTGTATTTTAATAAATTTAGCCCCCAGAAAATTACGAGGTATTGAATCGCAAGGAATGATTTTAATGGCTAAAGATAATGACGGAAGATTAAAATTTGTTACGGTTAACGACACTTGCGATAACGGATCTGAAGTCAGCTAATAAATTATCTTGATCTTTATGACTTTGATTTTTTTATCTTAACAGAGAAATATACCCGGTACTATCTATATTGCTTTTATTTCCGGCTCTATCTACAATATAAAATTTATACATTATTGTGTCATAGTCTAAAGGATAGTATTCATTTAAATCATTAACAATCATTTCTCCTTTTAATGTTTTATTATTACCGGTTTTAACAAATTTCGGAACATAAAAGATTAAAGGAACAAGAAGGTCTAATTTAATGGCTACACCATTCTCAATCTTATATTTATCAAGAAAAATAGTATTTTTTCTTTCTCCGATTGTATCAAAACCAATGTCTCCATCTCCATCAACAAAATTAAATGACAGCGTACCGTTGAGTACTCTGTTCCCGAGAATATCAACCGAATCTCTAATTACAAAAGAATTAAATGTTACCTGAGGAACATCGGGATAAGTTACGATTTTAAAACATGAACTTAAACCTAAAGACAAAAGTATAACTATCCCTAATATTTTTTGAAAATTTTTCATACGACAAAATTAAAAAATATTTCAATCAAAAAAGCCGGAATGTAAAAACATCTCCGGCTTTTGAAGTTTAACTATTAATAAAAACTTTAGGCTTGTGCTGTCGGTCCTCCAAAATTCATCGGAATAGGATTACCTTGCTTAATTTTTATTGGACCGTTAACTGATTCAAATTTTTGAATATTTTCCTGTAATGCACCAAGAAATCTTTTTGCATGTTCAGGTGTTAGTATCACTCTTGACTTTACTTTTGCTTTCGGTAATCCGGGCATAATTCTTACAAAATCAATCACAAACTCCGAAGGAGAATGAGTTATCACTGCAAGATTTGCGTATGTTCCTTCTCCAACCTGATCATCTAATTCGATGTTGATTTGATTTTGTTTAGCTTTATCTTCCATATTATTCTTTTTTATTTTTCTTTATAAATTTCAAGTTCTTCATCTTCTTTGAGAGCTTTTTTAGCTTCATCAATGTGATAAACTTCTATTTTTTGATATTTTCTAAGACCGGTACCCGCCGGAATCAAATGACCAACAATGACATTTTCTTTCAAACCTTCTAGATAATCTTCCTTAGCTCTGATTGCTGCTTCGTTAAGAACTTTGGTTGTTTCTTGGAATGAAGCTGCTGACATAAAGCTGTTTGTTTGAAGAGCTGCTCTTGTGATACCTTGTAATATCTGGCTTGATGTTGCCGGAACAGCATCACGCACCTGAACAAGTCTTAAGTCTTTTCTCTTCAACATTGAATTTTCGTCTCTCAACCTACGATAAGAAATCATCTGTCCGGTATGGAAATTGGTAGAATCTCCCGGATCTATAACAATTTTTTTATCAAAAATTCTATCATTTTCTTCTCTGAACTCCCATTTATCAACTATCTGTTTTTCAAGGAATTGAGTATCTCCGGGTTCTTCAACTATCACCTTACGCATCATTTGACGTACAATAACCTCGAAATGCTTATCGTTAATTTTAACGCCTTGCAGACGGTAAACATCTTGAATTTCGTTTACGAGATATTCCTGTACTTCTGTTGGTCCTTTAATAGCAAGAATATCGCTGGGTGTTACTGCTCCGTCAATGAGAGGAGTCCCAGCTTTTACAAAATCGTTAGGTTGAACGAGAATTTGACGTGAAAGTGGCACTAAATACCGTTTAATATCACCTTCTTTGGATCTGATTTCAATTTCACGATTACCTCTCTTGATTTTACCGAAGAATACTTCTCCATCAATTTCAGAAACAATTGCCGGATTTGATGGATTACGAGCTTCGAATAATTCTGTAACTCGTGGTAAACCTCCGGTAATATCACCACCTTTACCAACAACACGTGGCATTTTAATTAATATATCTCCGGCTTTGATATATTCTCCGTCTGTTTTTAATAAACGTGCACCTACCGGCAAGTTATATGAAGCTAAAACATCTCCGTTTTCATCGAGAATGTTAGCCATCGGAATTTTTGATTTATCCTTGGTTTCGATGATTATACGTTCCGTAAATCCCGTTTGAGATGCTATTTCTTCTTTTAAGTTAACGCCTTCAATTAAGTCTTCGTATTGTAACTTTCCTGAATTTTCAGCAACAATTACAAGGTTGTAAATATCCCATTCGCAAATTTTGTCTCCTTTCTTAACTGTATCTCCGGCCTTAAAGTACAAACGAGAACCATAAGGTACAGGTTTATTAAGGATAGCTATTTTTGTGTTTGGGTCTAAAAGTCTCATTTCAGCCATACGAGAAACGACGATATCAACAAATTTTCCATCGCCTTCGTCATGAGACACAGTACGTAATTCATCAAATTCAAGAATACCATCGTATTTTGAAACTATTGACGACTCTGTGGTAATGCTTCCTGCAACACCCCCCATGTGGAATGTACGCAAGGTCAACTGCGTTCCCGGTTCGCCGATTGATTGTGCTGCAATTACTCCAACAGCTTCTCCTATTTGAACCATTCGGCGTGTAGCTAAATTACGTCCATAACATTTTGCACAAACACCTTTACGTGATTCACAGGTTAAAACTGAACGTATTTCAACTTTTTCGATTGGGGATTCTTCTATGATTTTTGCAATTTTTTCGGTAATTTCTTCACCACTGGTAACAATCAATTCTCCGGTTTGTGGATGATATACATCATGAACACTTGTACGACCTAATATTCTTTCATACAATGTTTCGATTACCTCTTCGTCGTTTTTTCGCAATTCGGTGGCTACTAAACCACGTAAAGTACCACAATCTTCTTCGGTAATTACAACATCTTGAGCAACGTCAACTAACCTTCTGGTTAAGTAACCGGCATCAGCAGTTTTAAGAGCTGTATCAGCCAACCCTTTACGTGCACCGTGTGTCGAAATAAAGTACTCAAGAATTGTTAGTCCTTCTTTAAAATTAGAAAGAATCGGGTTTTCAATAATTTCACTGGTTGAAGTAACTCCGGATTTTTGAGGTTTTGCCATAAGACCTCTCATCCCACAAAGCTGAGAAATCTGTTCCTTTGAACCTCTTGCCCCTGAATCAAGCATCATATACACAGAGTTGAATCCTTGATTGTCGGTGGAGAGTTTCTTCATAACGGCAAAACTGAGGCGGGCATTGATATTTGTCCAAACATCAATTACCTGATTATATCTTTCGTTGTCGGTTATAAAGCCGTTTTCGTAGTTAAACATAATTTCTTCAACCTGCTCGTATCCTTCTTGAATTAGTTCGGCTTTTTCTTCCGGAATAATCAGATAATCAAGATTGAATGATAATCCACCGTAGAATGCATTCATAAAACCTAATTCCTTAATATCATCAAGGAATTTAGCAGTAACGTCTGTACCACATTTACTTACGAGTTGCCCGATAATATCACGAAGTGATTTTTTTGTAAGAAGTTCGTTTATATAACCATACTCCTTAGGAACAATTTGATTGAAAATGACTCGTCCTGTTGTAGTTTTAATCATCCTTACGATGCTTTCGCCATTTTCATCAATATCTTCAACCTTTACATTTATTATTGCATGCAAATCAAGTTTACCTTCGTTGTAAGAAATAATAACTTCTTCAGGTGAATAAAAATATTGTCCTTCGCCTTTACATCCTTTACGTTCTTTTGTAAGATAGTATAATCCTAATACCATATCCTGTGATGGTACAGTGATAGGAGCTCCATTAGCTGGGTTAAGAATGTTATGCGAAGCCAACATTAATAATTGAGCTTCAAGTATTGCTGCATTTCCAAGAGGCAAATGCACTGCCATTTGGTCACCGTCGAAGTCGGCGTTAAATGCTGTACATACTAATGGATGCAACTGAATCGCTTTTCCTTCAATCAATTTTGGTTGGAAAGCTTGAATACCAAGTCTGTGCAATGTCGGAGCACGGTTAAGCAATACAGGATGCCCTTTTAGTACGTTTTCTAAAATATCCCAAATAACAGGATCTTTACGTTCTACTATTTTCTTTGCAGATTTTACTGTTTTAACAATACCTCTTTCGATTAATTTTCTAATAATGAAAGGTTTGTATAATTCAGCAGCCATATCTTTCGGTATCCCGCACTCATGCATTTTTAATTCGGGACCTACAACGATTACCGAACGAGCTGAAAAGTCAACACGTTTACCAAGCAAATTTTGACGGAAACGACCTTGTTTACCTTTCAAACTATCGCTCAACGATTTTAATGGACGATTTGCATCTGTTTTTACTGCATTCGACTTTCTTGAATTATCAAACAAAGAATCTACTGCTTCCTGAAGCATACGTTTTTCGTTTCTTAATATTACTTCAGGTGCTTTGATTTCCAGAAGTCGTTTTAAACGATTATTTCTGATTATTACTCTGCGATACAAATCATTAAGGTCGCTGGTAGCAAAACGTCCGCCATCAAGAGGTACCAAAGGTCTTAATTCCGGTGGAATAACAGGAACAACTTTCACTATCATCCATTCCGGTTTATTTTTCACTTTCGACAATCTGAATGATTCAACAACATTCAATCTCTTTAAAGCTTCGCTTTTACGTTGTTGTGAACCTTCTTTTGACGCTTTATCTCTTAATTCGTATGACAATTTATCCAAATCCAAACGCTGAAGTAAATCATATATAGCTTCAGCTCCCATTTTAGCAATAAATTTATTTGGATCTGAATCATCAAGTTTTTGATTTTCAGCTGGTAATGTATCTAAAATTTCGAGATATTCATCTTCAGAAAGAATATCCATTTCGTTTACACCATCAATAGCTTTAATACCTGGCTGAATTACAATATATCTTTCAAAATAAATTATTGCTTCGAGTTTTTTACCCGGAAGACCTAATAAATATCCAATTTTATTCGGTAAGGTTTTAAAATACCAAATGTGAGCTACAGGAACTTCGAGTTTTATATGTCCCATGCGTTCGCGACGAACTTTCTTCTCAGTAACTTCAACACCGCATCGGTCACAGACTATCCCTTTGTATCTAATCCTTTTATATTTACCGCAGTGACATTCATAATCTTTTACCGGACCAAAAATTCTTTCACAAAATAAACCATCTCTTTCAGGCTTATAAGTTCGATAATTTATGGTTTCCGGTTTAGTAACTTCACCACTTGACATTTCCTGAATTTCTTCCGGAGAAGCCAAACTGATTGTAATTTTGGTAAAGTCGGTTTTTAATTTGTTTTCTTTTCTAAAAGCCATATTTTTAGCTATTAATTTTCATTAAAATAAAATTAATCTAAATCTACTCTCAAGCACAATCCTCTTAACTCATGCAACAATACATTGAGGGATTCGGGAATGCCTGGTTTCGGTAATTTTTCCCCTTTAACAATTGCTTCGTAAGTCTTTGCACGACCAACAACATCATCAGACTTAACAGTAAGTATTTCTTGCAAAATGTGAGCAGCCCCGAATGCTTCGAGGGCCCAAACTTCCATTTCTCCGAAACGCTGTCCACCAAATTGTGCTTTACCACCCAAAGGCTGTTGAGTAATTAACGAATATGGACCTATCGAACGAGCATGCATTTTATCTTCAACCATGTGTCCGAGTTTTAACATATAAATTACCCCAACAGTAGCCGGCTGGTCAAATCTCTGACCTGTTCCGCCATCATATAGATAGGTCTTTCCATAACGTGGTAACCCTGCTTTGTCAGTATATTCTGTGATTTGATCCAGACTTGCTCCATCAAAAATTGGTGTCGAAAAATGTAATCCTAATACTTTTCCGGCCCAACCCAACACAGATTCATAAATCTGACCAAGGTTCATACGAGATGGTACACCCAGAGGATTAAGTACAATATCAACAGGTGTTCCGTCTTCGAGGAATGGCATATCTTCTTGTCGTACAATTTTTGCAAGAATACCTTTATTACCATGACGTCCTGCCAACTTGTCTCCAACTTTTATCGTACGTTTATTTGCTATATACACCTTTGCAAGCTGCATAATTCCCGCAGGTAATTCGTCACCCAAAGTAATATCGAGTTTCTTACGACGATAGTCTCCATCTATCTTTTTCTGTTCTACAAAGTAATTGTACAACAACTTAGAAATGGATTCATTTCTGTCTTTATCTGTTGTCCATCTGTTTGGATTAACATTTATATAATCAATATCATTCAGAATCTTTTGCGTAAATTTTGTTCCTTTAGGAATAATTTCATTATCGAAATTATCTTTTACTCCTTGCGAAGTTTTACCATTAACCAGAACAAATAATTTTTCTATTAATCTTGCTCTTAGTTTTGCAGATTCTTCTTGATATTTGCTTTCAAGATTTTCGAGTAAAATCTTATCCTGATTCTTTACTCGTTTATCTTTAATAGTTTTTGAGAATAATTTTTTGTCTATCACTACTCCATAGGTAGATGGAGACGCTTTTAGTGATGCATCCTTTACATCTCCGGCTTTTTCACCGAAAATAGCACGTAAAAGTTTTTCTTCCGGTGATGGCTCACTTTCTCCTTTTGGAGTTATTTTACCAATCAATATATCACCGGGTTTTACATAGGCACCTATACGAACAATCCCGTTTTCATCAAGGTCTTTTGTTGCTTGTTCGCTAACATTCGGAATATCTGAGGTAAGCTCTTCCATTCCACGTTTAGTCTCGCGAACTTCTAATTGATATTCAGTTACATGAACCGAAGTGAATAAATCATCTCGAACAACTCTTTCCGAAATAACGATAGCATCCTCAAAATTATAACCTTTCCATGGCATAAATGCTACCATCAAGTTTCGACCAAGAGATAATTCTCCATTTTCGGTAGAGTAGCCATCGGTTAAAATATCGCCTTTTTCAACAACATATCCCTTACGAACTATTGGCCTCAGATTGACACAAGTGTTCTGATTTGTCTTTTGGAATTTTGGAATTTTATATTCAACAAGATCATCTGTAAATTTCAAAAATCTTTCTTCTTCCGAACATTCGTATCTTATGATTATTTTCTGAGCATCAACATATTCAACAACACCACGCCCTTCAGCAACCATCATCATGCGTGAATCTTTCACTACATCTGCTTCTATTCCTGTTCCAACAATCGGAGCTTCTGGTTTTAACAATGGTACCGCCTGACGCATCATGTTAGATCCCATCAAAGCACGGTTTGCATCGTCATGTTCAAGGAATGGTATCAAAGATGCCGCAATTGATGCAATCTGGTTTGGTGCTACGTCCATTAAATTTAATTGCGAAGGATCTACTACAACATAATCTCCTTCGTTACGAGATCTAATTCTTGTATTTAAAAACAGACCTTCATCATTTATCTTTGCATTTGCTTGGGCAATAACTTGATTGTCTTCTTGTTCTGCACTTAAATAAACGATATCATCAAAATCCACCTTACCGTCTTTTACTTTTCTGTAAGGAGTTTCGATAAAGCCTAATCTGTTTACTTTAGCATAAACACAAAGCGATGAAATAAGACCAATATTCGGGCCTTCAGGTGTTTCAATCGGACACAAACGTCCGTAGTGAGTATAGTGAACGTCACGCACTTCGAATCCGGCACGTTCTCTTGATAATCCACCGGGACCCAGTGCTGATAATCGGCGCTTATGTGTTAACTCAGAAAGTGGATTTATTTGATCCATAAACTGAGATAACTGGTTTGTTCCAAAGAATGAATTTAAAACAGACGATAAGGTTTTTGAGTTAATTAAATCTACCGGATGGAATACCTCGTTATCACGAACATTCATTCTTTCACGAATGGTACGAGCCATTCTTGCCAAACCAACACTAAACTGACCGGCTAACTGTTCTCCAACTGTTCTTACGCGTCTGTTGCTCAAATGATCAATATCGTCAACATCAGCTTTGGAGTTTAACAATCCGATCAAATATTTTATAATTTCAATTATGTCCTCTTTTGTTAAGACTCTTATTTCGTCAGGAATGTTAAGATTTAACTTTTGATTCATTCTGAATCTTCCTACTTCTCCAAGATCATAACGTTTGTCGGAGAAGAATAATTTATCAATAACATCCCTTGCTGTTGCTTCGTCAGGTGGTTCAGCACTTCTGAGCAATCTGTATATGTGGAATATAGCTTCTTTTTCCGAATTACACGGATCTTTTTGAAGCGTATTATAAATTATTTCGTATTCAGTGATTTTTTGTCCTTCTTTGTGAAGCAATATAGTTTTTGCACCAGATTCAACGATTAAGTCAATATGATGATTTTCTAAAACTGTTTCACGGTCAAGAACAACTTCAGTACGTTCGATAGAAACCACTTCTGCTGTATCTTCGTCAACAAAATCTTCGAACCATGTTTTTACAACACGGGCAGCAAGTCGTCTTCCAACGAGTTTTTTAAGTGCAGTTTTTGAAACTTTTATTTCGTCAGCCAGACCGAAAATTTCAAGTATATCTTTGTCGGTTTCAAAACCAATTGCACGCAACAAAGTTGTAACCGGCAATTTCTTTTTTCGGTCAATATAAGCATACATGACAGCGTTTACGTCTGTTGCAAATTCAATCCATGAACCCTTGAACGGTATAATTCTGGCTGAATATAACTTTGTTCCGTTTGCATGAACAGAATGACTGAAAAATACACCCGGAGATCTGTGCAACTGAGAAACAATAACTCTTTCTGCACCATTTATTACAAATGTTCCTGTTGGTGTCATGTATGGAACTGCACCAAGCCATACATCCTGTACCGAAGTTTCGAAGTCTTCATGCTCCGGATCAGTACATGAAAGTTTCAACTTCGCCTTCAAAGGCACACTATATGTTAGACCTCTTTCAATACATTCCTGAATGCTGTATCTAGGAGGTTCAAAAGAATAATCAAGGAAATCTAATACAAAAGTATTTCTTGTATCAGTAATTGGGAAATTTTCCTTGAAAACCTGATATAAACCTTCTTTTTTTCTTTGTTCTGAATTGGAATCTACTTGAAAGAACTCCTTAAATGATTCTATTTGAATTTCCAGAAAATCCGGATACTGTAATTGCTTTTTAGTTGTTGAAAAACTAATTCTTTGTTTTTTTCTAATTGCCATTTGTGGAATAATTAAATATGAACCTAAACATTAACAACGAAAGGTTTAAAACCCAAAATCGGGTTTTAAACCTGTAGAGTTTACAACTAAAGTTGTTTATTTAAGTTCGACTTCAGCACCAGCTTCTTCTAACTGAGCTTTAAGTGCGTTTGCTTCGTCTTTGCTAACACCTTCTTTGAGTGTTTTTGGAGCTTCATCAACGAGAGCTTTTGCTTCTTTAAGACCTAAACCTGTTAATTCTTTTACTAACTTAACGATTTGTAACTTTTGAGCACCAGCTGATTTGAGGATTACATCAAATTCGGTTTTTTCTGCCGGAGCTTCTTCACCTGTTGCACCACCTGCTACTGGTCCTGCTACTGCTACTGCAGCTGCTGCGGGTTCAATACCGTATTCTTCTTTTAAAATATCAGCTAATTCGTTTACTTCTTTAACAGTCAGGTTAACTAATTCTTCTGCTAACTTTTTAAGATCTGCCATTTTTCTAAAATTTTAACTTGTTATAACATTTAATTTTTACTCTCTTTCGGATAAGGTTTTAACTAAACCACCCAATATGTGCTTTCCTGATTGTAACTGACCAAGAACTTTCTTCATTGGTGATTGTAACAACATAACAACATCACCGATAAGCTCTTCTTTAGACTTCAAGGATGCAACTACATCAAGCTGATTTTCACCAACGAAAGCAGATTCTGCTAAAAATGCTGCTTTAAATCTTGGTTTATCACTTTTTTTATTCAGCTCTTTTATCAATTTTCCGGGAACGTTTGCAACTTCGCAAAACATTACAGCGGAGTTTTCTTTAAGAGCATTATAAATACCTGAATAATCGCGTCCTGTTCTTTCTAGAGCCTTTTTGAAGTAAGTATTTTTTACTACAACCAGCTTAATACCTTTCTCGAAACATTTTTTTCTGAGCTCAAATGTTTCTTGAGCATCAAGACCTGAGAGATCAGTTATATAAAACTGATTATACTCCTCTATGGTCGCTTTTAAGCTTTCGATTAGGGCATTTTTATCTTCTCGTTTCATAACCGGTTCTTTCTAATTACTAGTTAAAAGACTTGGGATCAATTTCTATTCCGGGACTCATGGTACTGGAAAGGAAAATACTTTTAATGTATGTACCTTTCGCTGCAGCCGGTTTTAATTTTATAATAGTCTGAACTATTTCCTGTGCATTTTCAACAATTTGTTGAGGTGCAAAAGAAACTCTTCCTATGCCGGCATGTATTATACCATATTTGTCAACCTTAAAATCAATTTTCCCTTTTTTTACCTCTTCAACGGCTTTTCCAACATCCATAGTAACAGTTCCGGCCTTGGGATTAGGCATCAAGCCGCGAGGACCTAAAATTCTTCCTAATTTACCAATCTTTGCCATTACTTGCGGCATTGTGATAATGATATCAACGTCTGTCCAACCTCCTGCTATCTTTTCGATATAATCATCCAAACCAACGTAATCTGCACCTGCATCTTTTGCTTCTTGTTCCTTGTCCGGAGTACACAATACCAAAACGCGAACAGTTTTTCCTGTACCGTGTGGAAGAGTTGCTATACCTCTTACCATTTGATTGGCTTTTCGTGGATCTACTCCCAAACGGACATCAATATCAACAGATGCATCAAACTTGGTGTAAGTTATATCTTTCACAAGTTTTGCCGCTTCTTGAATGTCGTACTTCTTGCCCTTTTCGATTTTAGCCAAAGCTTCTTTTCTTTTCTTGCTTATTCTTGCCATTTCAAAAAGTACTTTAATTATTTTTTAATCGGAGATTCACCCTTGATGGTAACCCCCATACTTCTAGCTGTGCCGGCAACCATACTCATTGCTGATTCTAAAGTAAATGCGTTTAAATCTCGCATCTTATTCTCAGCAATTTCCTTCACCTGATCCCATGTTATTGATCCTACCTTATTTCTGTTCGGTTCGGATGAGCCTTTCTTTATCTTGGCCATTTCCATTATTTGAACAGCTACAGGCGGATTTTTAATAATGAAATCAAAAGATTTATCGGTGTAATATGTTATTACTACCGGTAAAATTTTTCCGGCTTGATCCTGAGTTCTACCGTTAAACTGTTTGCAGAACTCCATAATATTAAGCCCTTTTGATCCCAATGCAGGTCCCAAAGGTGGAGAAGGATTGGCGGCACCCCCTTTTACTTGTAGCTTAATAATACCACTAATTTGTTTTGCCATAACTTTTTTTTCTTAAATAAAAGATTACTCTTTTTCAACCTGCATGAATTTCAATTCAAGAGGAGTTTTCCTTCCAAAAATCTTTACACTTACTATCAACTTCTTCTTCTCCTCATGAACTTCCTCCACGATACCACTGAAACCATTAAACGGGCCATCTATAACCTTTACTGCCTCACCAACAAAAAATGGAATACTCACGTCTTCAATATTTTCCGATAATTCATCAACCTTTCCTAAAATTCTCGCAACTTCTTCGGGGCGTAAAGGTACAGGCTTTCCGTCGGTTCCCATAAAACCTATTACTCCGGGGATTCCTTTTAATATGTGCTCTATTTCACCGTCTAAAGCAGCATGTATCAGAATATAACCCGGAAGGTAATTTCTTTCCTTCTGAATAGGTTTTCCTTTCCGCAACTGATAAACTTTCTCTGTCGGAATAAGTACCTGTGAAACTTGTTCTTCAAGTTTCAACTTTGCTATTTCAGCCTCAATATACTCTTTCACCTTCTTTTCCTTCCCACTTAAGGCTCTTACAACATACCATTTTTTTGCTATTTCACTCATAGCCGACAAAGAAATTTAGTTTTGGATAATTAAATTTTAATAAAACAGACCGTAGATTAAACTTAATAATTCTTTGAACGAAAAATCCATTAAGAATACTACTACGGATATGATCAAGGAAGCAACCATTACCACAACTGCACTGCTCTGTAATTCTGACAACTTAGGCCAGGTTACTTTGTGCACCAATTCATTGTAAGTTTCAACGAAATATGTCTTAATTTTATTCATCTTATTAAGAATAACTTTGCACGGGAGGAGCGACTCGAACGCCCGACACTCGGTTTTGGAGACCGATGCTCTACCAACTGAGCTACACCCGTAAAAAGTGAGAAAGACTTAAATCTTTCTCACCAATTTATTATTAGTCAATAACTTCTGTAATCTGACCTGCACCTACTGTACGTCCTCCTTCGCGGATAGCGAAACGTAAACCAACGTTCAAAGCTACTGGGTAAATCAATTCTACTATTATTGATACATTATCACCAGGCATTACGATTTCAACACCTTCAGGAAGAAGTATTTCACCTGTAATGTCCAAAGTTCTGAGGAAGAATTGTGGACGATAATGATTTTTAAATGGAGTGTGACGACCACCTTCTTCTTTCTTCAAAACGTAAATCTCAGCTTTGAATTTTTTGTGAGGTTTAATTGATCCCGGAGCAGCAATTACTTGACCTCTCTTAACTTCGTCTTTATCTACTCCACGTAACAATAGACCTACGTTGTCACCTGCTTCTCCTCTATCGAGAATTTTACGGAACATTTCAACACCTGTTACAACAGTCTTACGTGCATCAGTTCCTAAACCAATAATGTGAACTTCGTCTCCGGTTTTAACAACTCCTGTTTCAATACGACCGGTAGCAACTGTACCACGACCTGTAATTGAGAATACGTCTTCAACAGGCATGAGGAATGGTTTTTCGTTATCACGAGGAGGAATTGGGATCCATTCGTCAACTGCTGCCATTAATTCTTCAACTTTTTCTTCCCATTTTGGTTCACCATTCAATGCTCCTAAAGCAGAACCTCTGATAACAGGAGTGTTATCGCCGTCAAATTCGTAGAATGATAATAAATCACGAACTTCCATTTCAACGAGCTCTAACAATTCTTCGTCGTCAACCATATCAACTTTGTTGAGGAAAACAACGATTTTAGGAACGTTTACCTGACGAGCCAGAAGAATGTGTTCGCGAGTTTGAGGCATGGGACCGTCAGTTGCAGCAACAACAAGAATTGCACCGTCCATCTGAGCAGCACCGGTTACCATGTTCTTTACATAGTCAGCGTGACCCGGACAGTCAACGTGTGCATAGTGGCGAGTTGCTGTTTGATACTCAACGTGAGCAGTGTTAATAGTAATACCTCTTTCTTTTTCTTCAGGAGCATTGTCAATTTGATCAAAATCAACAACCTGAGATAAACCTTTTTTTGCTAATACCTTTGTAATAGCAGAAGTTAAAGTGGTCTTACCATGGTCAACGTGACCAATTGTTCCGATATTTACGTGCGGTTTCGACCTTTCAAATTTTTCTTTAGCCATGGTCTAAAATAATTAAATATTAATAATTAAACTTTAATCACTAAAATGATAAAAAAATTGAGCCAATGATGGGAATTGAACCCATGACCTCTTCCTTACCAAGGAAGTGCTCTACCTCTGAGCTACATTGGCACTTGAGCGGGAAACGAGACTCGAACTCGCGACCCTCAGCTTGGAAGGCTGATGCTCTACCAACTGAGCTATTCCCGCCTCGCATGTTGTGGGGGGAGAAGGATTCGAACCTCCGAAGGCTTCCGCCAACAGATTTACAGTCTGCTCCAGTTGACCGCTTTGGTATCCCCCCTTTACAAAAAATTGAGCCGGTGGACGGACTCGAACCGCCGACCGGCTGATTACAAATCAGCTGCTCTACCAACTGAGCTACACCGGCCAATCTTTATAAAAATAATTCATACATTTTAAAGAACATTCCCCGTTCAAAAGGGACTGCAAATGTATGAATTATTATTTTATTATCAAAATATTTTTATATTTTTTTTTATTTTTTTTTATCCCCTCTGTTTTTCTTTGAATTTTTTCAACTGTCGTCTTAATGCTTCCGTTGCTAAATCTACGGCTTCTTCAAATGTCTTTGCTTGTTTCTTCGCAAAAACATCGTTGGCTTTTGGAATGTTAATCTTTATTTCTGCAACTTTATTGTCCTTTTCTTCCGAATTTTCCAGCCGCAAAATAACATCTGCATCTAAAATGTCTCCTGCAAATTGCTCTAATTTACCAACTTTTTGTTCGATGTAGGCTAAAAGTTTTTTGTCTGCGTCGAAACGCACTGATTGAATTTTAATGTTCATAGCTGACTCCTTTCTTTTTATGCTCTAGGATGAGCTTGTTTATAAACTGTTTTTATTTTCACAAAAGTATTATGCGTATAAACTTGTGTAGCTGCCAAACTTGAATGTCCCAACAATTCTTTTATGGCATTCAAATCTGCTCCGTTATTTAACATGTGTGTAGCAAATGTATGCCGTAATACATGCGGTGATTTCTTATCCAACCCTGTTACCATTCCCAAATAATGATTTACTTTATTATAAACAAATTTAGGATACATTGGTTCGCCATTATCTCGAACAAATAAATAAGATTCGCTTCCTGTATCAAAACCATTTGCTTCCTTAATTTTTAAATAATCACTGTATATATTAATAATATAGGTATTCAACGGACAAATTCTTTCCTTATTTCTTTTTCCTAGAATTTTTATTGTCGAAGACGCTTTATCAATGTCTCGATGTTTTAAGTTTATAAGCTCGGATAAACGCATACCCGTAATATAAAACAGCTCAAGCATGAACCTGTCTCTAATACCACTGAAATCATCACTAAAATAATTGTTACTACTGCTTTCTAATTGTACCATGGAATCTTCACTGACAAATTCGGGCAAACGCTTTTTCAATTTTGGTTTAATTATTTTAGCCATGGGTTCTCCAACAAATCCATGGTATTTCTTTAAGTAATTTATGTATGTTTTGAGGGAAGATAATTTACGATTTATACTGCGACTCGAAACCGACAATTCATTGAGGTTATATATCCAGGCTCTTATGTTTTGGTATGTTAAAACTTCTTGTTCCGATAATTCTGTACTTCCATCACAACAAAAATCCAAAAACTGTTCAATATCAGTTTGGTAGGATTTTACTGTGTGCTTGGAATATCGCTTTTCGTTTTGAAGATATTTTAAAAAAAGATCAACTTTCATACTAATCTCCACAAATCTTTTGTATTGATTAATACGAAAAGTTGATTAAATTGTTACAAAAACTAATAAAAAATTAATTCTGTTGTTGTTTGTTCAACAATTGCTGAATGTAAATAGCTTTTAATTTCTGTTGACGTCTTGTTACAGATGGTTTTTCGTAAGCCTGACGTCTTCTTAATTCCTTTACAACACCAGTTTTTTCAAATTTTCTTTTGAAACGTTTTAATGCTCTATCAATGTTTTCGCCTTCTTTAACAGGTACAATTATCATTTCTTCAAAATTTAATGTTACATTTATTTTTCAGGGCTGCAAAATTAAAACAATTTTTTTACCGTTCAAAACTATTACACGAATTTTTTTAATATTTTTTCTTTTTATAAACAATTTAATATTTATTTACTTTGCATAAAAATTAAACTTATGACTCTTATTAAATCTATTTCAGGTATTAGAGGAACTATTGGTGGTAAAACCGGAGATAATCTAACACCATTTGATATTTCAAAATTTAGCTGTGCTTTTGGCTCATGGTTGAAAAAGCAAAATTTGAATAACAAGTCTGTAGTTGTCGGCCGTGATGCCAGACCTTCCGGATTTATGGTCGAAAGCATTGTTACTTCATGTCTTGCTTCTATGGGATTTGATGTAATTAACATCGGTCTTGCAACCACTCCTACTGTTGAAATTGCTGTAACCGCTGAAAATGCCTGCGGAGGTATTATCATTACTGCAAGTCATAATCCTATTCAATGGAATGCTCTAAAACTATTGAATCATAATGGAGAATTTCTGAATGCTAAAGATGGCGAAGAAGTATTAAAAATTTCCGAATCATTAGATATTGAATTTGAAACATTAAACAATCTTGGTAGAATTATCAATAAAAGCGGTTATGAATTTATTCATGCTGATTTAATTACAAAACTTTCGCTCGTTAACACCGAAGCAATTAAAAAAGCCAACTTCAAAGTTGCTATTGATTGTGTTAACTCTGTTGGAGGTATTGCCTTACCGGTTTTACTAAAAAAACTCGGTATAGCAGAAATTTTTGAATTATATTGTGACACAAACGGACAATTTCCTCACAACCCCGAACCACTGCCCGAAAATCTTAAGGATATTAGCAAGTTCGTTGTTCTGAATAAGGCTGATGTTGGTTTTGTTGTTGACCCAGATGTTGACAGACTCGCCATTATTTGCGAAGACGGAACAATGTTTGGCGAAGAATACACACTTGTTGCAGTTGCCGATTATATTTTATCGAAAAATCCCGGAAATACTGTTTCAAATCTTTCTTCAACACAGGCTCTTAAAGATATAACTGAATCTTATGGCGGTAAATATTTCTCTGCTGCTGTTGGTGAAGTTAATGTGGTGGCAAAAATGAAAGAAGTAAATGCAATAATCGGCGGAGAAGGTAATGGCGGCGTTATTTTCCCTGATTTACATTATGGCAGAGATGCTCTCATAGGTATTGCATTGTTCTTATCCCTATTAGCCGAAAGAAAAATTAAAGTTTCCGAATTGAGAAAAACCTACCCGAATTATTTCATATCAAAAAATAAAATTGAACTTTTACCCGGTTCTAATCTCGAAAATATTCTCAATCTTGTTAAAGATAGATTCAAAGAATTTCCTGTTGATACCTGCGACGGATTAAAAATTTCATTCCCCGAAAAAAAAGAATGGGTTCATCTCAGAAAATCCAATACCGAACCCATTATTCGAATTTATGCCGAAAGTACATCTGTAACCGATGCCGATAATCTTGCCAAAAAATTTCTTGATATAATTAAAGACTTGATTTAAGTTTTAATATTTTTCAACAAATCAGGCTGTTTTTAATCTCTGCATGTCCCATAGTGGAGGATTCTTTATTAGAAATGTTTCCGCCACAACCTCATAAACAACATGCCAATTTTCCATAGAATCTTTAAATTTTCGTTTTACCATTCTTCCGTCAACTACCATTTCCGTGCCTTTCATTATTTGTGCAGCATTGCGTTCTGCAAGTTCGTTCCATGCAACCACACTATGATACTGAATATCTTCTTTCTTTTTATCATTCACTAAAATTGTATCTACAGTTTTCAATGTAAAACTTAATCTGGTGGAATTGTTTTGCCCGCTTTTCAGTACAGGTGTACTGCTAACAACCCCTGTTAAGTGTATTCTGTTATTCAAATTCATAATCCAAAAATTTTAAAAGCTCTTCCCCTGTTTTTTGGGGAAAGAGCTTGATTAAACACTAACTTGCTTTATTAACTCGAGGACGACAGATTATGTCTTCTACATGAACCTCCATGTCATAACGTTTTAGTCCTCTTTTGTCGGTGTAATTGTTGTTTCTCAGTTTTCCCAAAATTACTACCTCTGTCCCTTTTGAACATCTTTTTTCAATAAATTCTGCAACCTTATTCCAGGCAACTACTGTAAACCATTGAGTAGTTTCTTTGCCTTTAATCCCATAAAACTCCGTTGTTGCTACCGAAAATTTTGCTACTTTCACATTGTTTTTAGAAACAGAGATTTTCGGGTCAGAACCTAAATTACCAATTAACTGTACGTGATTTCTCAAACTCATAACTCATAACTTTTAAATTATACACTAATTTTAATTACACTATGCTCTTTGATTACTTTGTTCGTTCTTATGTCTTTCAATCTCTATGCGATAATTTCTGCATAAAATACTTTCTGCCATAACTTCAGAAATTTTACGTGTATTACCACTTCTATCGGTAAAAGATGTAGTTACGAGACTTCCACTAATAATGACTTCATCACCTTTGTACAACTTCTCCTGAGCTATCTCTGCATTTTTGCCCCAGGCTGTTACATTAAACCAGGTTGTAACTTTCACCAATTCTTTTTCTTCTTTACCAATTTTTTTTATCAGATGTAATTCATCCGATGCAACTGTAAAACGTGCCATTTTTTTACCATTTTTAAATTCTTTGATAATAGGATCTGCTCCTAAATTTCCAATCACCTGCACATGATTTCTAACTTTCATAACTTTAAATTTTAAAATTCAACACAAAATCAACTTCACCGAAACTGCCTTTTTTCCAGACGTTTTCGATGCAAAGATCTGATGACATTTTAGCCTGATTCGGTTTTTTACCGCTTATTTTCGATTTAATTTTGTTTGTTGTTGCTTACACTCGTTTACAAACGTGTATATTGTTGATATTCTGAACATTATAATAATAAACCCAAAAAGCAATTAAAAGATTCTGAGTTTAGTTTTTAAAATAAATTGATTCAAAGGCTCAGCTTTAATAGGATATTTTTTTGGAATTTATTGATTATTATTTTCCTAAAAAATTTTCCCCTAAAAAAAAGAAATTGTAAAATATTAATATCGTAACCTTATTTTAGAAATAAATTAAAATGTATATTTGTGAAAGGATTAGAATGTTTAACTGTAAACATTTTCTAGGACGAGATTAAATAATTATATTTGAATCACCCTATTCCTTATCGCCCACTTTATTAAATCGGGCAAAGTTTTCAATCCGAGTTTAGACATAATGCTGTTTTTGTGGGTTTCCACTGTGCGTGGACTGATAAAAAGTTTTTCGCCAATTTCTTTATAAGTTAAACCATCGGCAAAGAGCTTTAAAACCTCAATTTTACGCTCTGATAATGAGCTTTGATGTGTGATGTGTGGAATTATCGTTATTTAATTTTGAGAAAGTTTTAAATAGTAGTTTTGATATAAGTGATTTGTCCAAAGGCATTTACTTTGTAAAACTTTTAGGAGGCAACGAAACAGTGACAAAAAAAACTTATAATTCAATAAATTTAAACTAATGAAAAATATCTCGGCTTAAAAAAAGTTTACAGATTAACATTAAAATCCCACCACGAATTAACCCATAAATTAATTCAAAAAATAAGTTTACCATTTATTATCTTTTATAATTTCTTTTTCTTTGAGTAAACTTTTTTTAAGCCGAGATAAAGTTAACTTACCTTCACCCTAAAAACTTTTATAACATAAAGCAACTGATATAATGATGATATTTTTAAATCAGCAAGTTCAAATCCTTTTTTATCGAAATCTTCTCTGCTTGGCATTGCAATAACTGTCATTCCGGCATTTTTTGCAGCTTTTACGCCTACAATTGAATCCTCTATTACCAAACATTTCTCCGGAACAACTCCAAGAGATTTTGCAGTATAATAATAAATTTCAGGATCAGGTTTGCCTTTTGTAACATCTTCTGCCGAAGCAACAAAATCAAAATATTCTTTAACTCCTACTTTCTTAAGTACAACCTCAATAAGATCATGTGATGAGTTTGATGCTAAAGCCAACCTAAAATCTTTTTTTCGTAAAAATTTCAAAACATTTTTTACCCCTAGAATCTCTGTGTCGTGTGTTTTTATCAGTTGAATAACCTCAGCAACTATTAATTCTTCGATTTTCTTAAAATTCTTTTCCCCCCATGGATATTTTTCATAAAACATTTCGCATAACTCTACTACTGTCAGAGCAGATGATTCGTTAATTTCTTTTTCACTAACCGGAACGCCTAATTTTGAAAAAATATTTTTCTCAGCAATTTTCCATAAGGGCTCGGAATTAATTACCACACCGTCCATATCGAATATTACCGCTTTTAAATAACTATTATCCTTCATTTGTTTTAAATGTTATTTTTTCATTAATTCTAAATATAAATTTCAACAAAATTAAATTTTAATTGTTAATTTTACACTAAAAATATATAAAATTATGATGATAATAATATCAGCATCAAAATCTTCTAATTTTAAAGCTCAGCATATTACAAATCTTTTTACAATTCCTTTGTTTAATGACGAGAGAAATAAGATTCTGGAGGTTTTACTAAAGTTCTCCAAAGATGATTTAAAACAGCTCATGGAAATAAGCGACTCATTGGCAGAATTGAATTATGAGCAACTAATTGAAATGAAATATTTTCCAAAAAGATTAAAGCACAAACAAGCAATACTGGCTTATTCCGGCGATGTTTACAAGTGTTTAAATCCATCGGATTTTGAAACGGAAGATTTTGAGTTTGCTCAAAAAAATCTTAGAATTTTATCTGCCTTATATGGGATTCTTCGCCCTCTTGACTTAATTGAACCGTATCGCCTTGAAATGAAAATTAAAATTAAACCGGAAGGATTTGAAAACCTTTATAAGTTCTGGTCTAATATAATTACCGATAAAATCAATAAAGATAATAAATCTGGAATACTGTTAAATTTAGCTTCTGAAGAGTATTTCAAAGTAATTAACAGAGAAAAATTAATCTCAAAAATTATTCAACCGGTTTTTTACGATATCATTGACAATAAAAAAAGAATTATTCCAATTCATGCCAAAAAAGCCCGAGGGTGCATGACAAGAGAAATTATAAAAAAAAGGATTGAGGACCCCAACGAATTAAAAAAATTAAATATAAACGAATTCAAATATTCGGAAGAAGACTCCGATGACGAGATTTTTGTTTTTTTACGTAAACAAAAATAGTTATTATGCTCCTTTTTCGATTGTAATTTTACGAGCACAGAATTTGAAAAAATGATAACCCGAAGCAGCTTCGCAAACTAATTTCAATGCTTGTTCTTTGTTGGTAAATTCCGTAGCACCAATGATGTTTATCCCATTTTGAAATAAAATTTCAGGAGGAATATTAGCCGACGGACCGATGAGTACTGAGATTTTTCTGTCACCTAGATGTTTTTGTATCAGCGGGAAAGTATCATTTACGAGACTTAGTCCGGTAATAATTACAATATCGGAGTTTTCAATCGTTTCTGCTGTTTTGGAAACATCCACAAAATATGATCTGAATTTTTCAGGTATAGCTTCAAAATCTAATTCTATTATTTTAAAATTTACCGAGTTAATATCAAAAAACTCGATATACGATTTGAAAGCTCCAATAAGAGCAACCTGCTTGTTTTTAAAGCTTAACAGTTCAATGGGATCTTTATCATAATGGATTTTATATTTTGAAAAATCAGTGTATCTGTAATTCAGAGCATTGATACATGCAAATTTCAATGAATTTAAAACCGAAAAATTATCCTTGCTCATTAGCAAATCGTAAACATTTTGTCCACATATATTTCCTGGCGAAAACTTACCGAAATATTTTTGATTCGATGATTCGGCCGTTTTTAAATCTATAGTTCCGGCAACACCAAAACTTCCGTTCGAAAGCTCTACGAAACTAAATCGTAAACCAATAACAACACAAGAAATTTTTAGATCTTTAAAATCAGAAAAATTCCTAAAATACTCTATACACTTTTCAATAATCATTTTTAAAATTTTGCCAGGCTCAGACAAAATTAATAATAATAAACTGTTTGGCAAAAAATAATGTAAACGACCAAACAGGAAGAATTTTAATTATAATTTAAATTTTTATGCAAAAATTTTTAATCTAACTATTCAGAAAACCGTAAGAGACTCCGGCAATGAGAATAGCAATTACATAAATTATAACATAAATAATAGTTATAATAACACCCCATAGAAGAGTTGCTTTAGCCCAGGATGCTTTACTTGGATTTGTTGTTGAACTAAAAGCCCAAACCAATAGTAAAATAAAACCAACAATTGGAATAAAGGCAACAAACATTGTCCACATCCACTCTCCCATTTTTACGGGAGGATATAATTTTTCAGTATTATTTTGTCTATAATTTTGTTGTTGCCGATATTGATATTGTTGATTTATAGGTTGCTGATATGATTGCTGATATGGTTGCTGAGGTTGTTGATATACAGTTTGTTGCAGCGGTTGTTGATAAACAGGATTAGGTGCAGGTTGAGGCTGAGGATTATTTACCGGTGGTACCGGAGGTGGAACAGGTGGATTTGGTTGTGAGCTTTGGCTCGGATCCGGAACTCTTCTTGCAGGGTCTTGTAAGTTTTGCATATCTATAAATTTTAATAATTTCTACAAATTTAAAAAAAATTTCGATTGAATCTAATTTTACAAAAATAAAATTCAAATTCATAAAATTTTTCCACATATTGCAAACATAAAATTTCGTAAAACAATTTTCTTTCAATCAAATTGCAAAACCAAAGAACTAATCTTTTAATTAATAATCAAGTTAAATAAATTTTTAATAGTTTTGCAGCCTGATTTGAAAATTCATAATGCAGAGATTTTTATTGATATTACTAAAATTTAGCTTATTGACGATTATTACTTCTCAGAATCAGGCACAAATTTCTATTGTGAATGATTTAAAGAAAAACTTAAAAATCTTCTGCAACGATTGTAATGAAGAATATTTTTCATTCTGTACCGAAAATTATAATCATAGAAAAAATACTGCACTCGCCTCTTACGTATATATTGGAAATGAAAAGTTTGCCATAAGCTCCCGAGCAGAAAAAATAAAAAACGAACTCGATAATCTTAGACTTTCAGAAAAATGCAAATTAAAATACTGTTACTTTTACTTTTCAAAGGTATCAGACTTTGATATGTCATTCCCAAAAGAAATTGCTCTTTTGCCAATTGCGATAAGTGCTCTGGATATAAACCACACCACAAATTACAAAGGTGTGGGAGTTTGGGGACTTCAATATGTACCGGCAGCAAAATTCGATTTTCCAGGCGATATTAACTTCGATAACAGACTCAATCCACAATTTTCGTCAAAAACGGCGGCAAAATATCTGTCTCACTTATACACAATATACGGGAGATGGGACTATACTATTGCAGCATACCTTACATCACCAATCTATATTAACAAAATTATTGATTCCTCAAGGGATGAGAACTTTTTTTCTGTTTTGCCGGAAGATATTATTCAGATTTTTGACAGATTAGTTGCCTTAATTTATTGGTTTGAAGAAAATCCGATAACAGAAAGTTTCAATTTATGTCCCGAGAAAAGCATTGATACTGTAAAAATAATTGATAAAATTCATTTTGAACAAATTGCTGCAGTTTTAAATATTGATATTGCAGAATTAAAAAATCTGAATAATGTTTTCATTTCGGAAATAATTGATGGAAAAAGACGTGAAAAAATATTTTTACTTCCTGCCGGATATGGTCAAAAATTTTATGAACTTTATGATTCAATTTGTTCATACAATGTGGAAAAATATTTTCCAAAAGGAATGGAGAATATTACAGACTCTTCTAAAGATTTAAATCCCCCTCACGTACCGGGGCCGGACTACGAAAAAATCTATTATATAATAGTTTCGGGAGATAATTTAGGAAGCATAGCTCAAAAATTTGGCGTAAAAATTTCAGAAATTCAGGAATGGAATAATATTGACGGTACAAAAATTTATGCAGGGCAGGAAATAGTTATTTGGAAGAAAAAAGGCGAAATCAATCAAGTTCGTAATAACATTACAAATAATGAAGTAAAATTTCAAACAAATAAGCAAAATTTTGACCCATCAAAATACGAGCTTGTAGAAACTTACGAGGTAAAAAAAGGCGACTCTGCTTATAAAATAGCTCAAAAATACAGTTGGGCAACCGCCGATGAAATTCTTGAATGGAATGGAATTTCGGATCCATCAAAATTGCAGGTTGGACAAAAACTAAAAATTTACAGGAAGAAAAAATGAAAGTAAGGGATGTTTTGCTTTTTGTGTGGGGCGTAATTGCTATTTTAGGAATTATTATGTTAGTATTCCCTAAAGATGGCATAAAAATCACAGATAATTTCATTCTGTATTTTCCTACCTTCGAAGAAATGTTCTACACTTCAAAAAACAACAAAGATATCCCCAAAATCGAAAAGCAACAAGATATTGACGAACTTATTGACGAGAACAAAGAATTCGATATAGAAGATATTAAATCAAAAATTACTCCTCTGGAATTTCCCGATAATAATCCACATGCCTTAGACCGATTTTTTGCAAAACTTGAAAACGAAACACAAAACGGAAAAGTTAGAATTATGCACTATGGCGATTCTCAAATCGAAGGAGATAGAATTACCGCTTATTTGCGAAACCGATTACAATCAAAATTCGGTGGATTTGGTTGCGGAATGTTGTTGCCAGTAACTATTTATGCACAGTTTAGTATCAAACAAATTGCCTCCGAAAACTGGATGCGTTTTAGCGGATTTGGATATAGCAACTACACAGCAAGTCATAACCGTTACGGACCTATGATTTCGTTTTGCAGATATTCTTACCCCGTTGATACTCCATTCCATAATCCGGCACAGCCTTACAAAGCATGGGTAGAGTTTTTCGAATCCGATCTGGCATACTCAAATACAAAAACATTCCGCGAAATTCAAATTTTATATGGAAATTCAAAAACAAAAACATTTTTGACAATTAAATCAGGCGACAATATATTAAAAACAGACTCCCTTGAAAATGGTATAGGTCCATTTTTATATAAATATACACATGCCGATTATTTGAACAAAATCCGTTTTGAGTTTGAATCCTACGATAGTCCGGATATTTATGGAATTTCACTCGAAGACCAAACCGGAGTTGTAATAGACAACATAGCTCTCAGAGGCAGTAGCGGAACAGTTTTCACAACAACAAATACAGAATTATTGGCCAACTCATTTAATTTATTGGGTGTTGATTTATTCATTTTACAATTTGGGGGAAATTCAGTTCCCGGATTGCCGGATAAAAAATCAGCTGAAAATTTTGCCAATTATTTCTACTATCAAATAGCTTTTCTAAAAAATATTATGCCCGATGCTTGTTTTATTGTGATTGGTCCAAGCGATATGGCATATAAAGAAAAAGATGCCTATATATCCTATCCTAATCTCGAAAACATAATTAATGAACTCAAAAAAGCTACTCATCGAGCAGGCGGAGTTTATTGGGATCTTTACAAAGCTATGGGAGGAAAAAATTCTATGGTAGCATGGGTCAATGCAAATCCGCCTCTGGCTGCTCCCGATTTTATTCATTTCACTCCTCAAGGTGCTCAGATTGCAGCTAATATGCTTTACAGTGCTATATTTTTGGAATATACTAATTATAAAAATCAACAAAATAAATCTGCCCAAAAGTGAAAATATCACCAATACATATTGCTTTTACTTTTAATTTTATTTTCATTGCCACTCAATTGATGGCTCAACATAACGGATCTCATTATTATATCCCCGAACAAATATATATCAATACTGACACAAATTATTTCCAGCATTTTGGAGCTAAAAACTCAATAAGTAAATTTTACGAAAAAATAGAAAATTTATGCCTTTGCGGTGATGAAAAAGTAACAATCTTACATATTGGAGCATCACATGTTCAAGCTGGAGCATGGTCATGGGAGTTAAAGAAAAAATTCGAAGAATTATGCCCTTTTTCCGAAGGAGCTCCGGGCTACGTTTTCCCATTTTCAATTGCAAATACTAATCATCCAATATTTTACCGCAGTGAATTTTCGGGGAAATGGGATTTTACAAGAATTACGGATAAAGAACTTAAACACACAACAGGATTAAGCGGAATAGCAGCTTTTACCCAGGATAGTATTGTAGAACTGAAATTTTTCTTTAATAAAATTGCAGAAATTGAAAAACGTAAATTCAGCAGGATTAGAATTTTTTCAAATTTAAGCGATACTCTTTCTTATTCAATAATAATTAATGGTAATACTGATTTGCAAAATATCACATTTGATACAATTACAGGCAGTATCATTGCTGATTTTAATACACTTCAAGATTCCATTTCTGTTTTGTTTTGTAAAAAAGACAGTACAAACACAGAGTTGATTTTTTACGGAATTTTAACAGAAAATCTCCAACCTTCTTTTAATTTCATTAGTATCGGCATAAATGGTGCCTCAACGTCATCATATCTAAAAGCTGAACTTTTTGAAAAACATCTTTCAGCCATAAATCCGGATCTGGTTATTTTTTCTATCGGTGTTAATGATGCCTCAGCTAAAGATTTTAATCGAAACAGATATTTTGCAAATTATCAAAACCTCATCAATAAAGTAAGAAAAATCAATCCCAACTGTGCTATAATTTTAACGACAAATACCGATTTCTTCAATTCTCGTTCGGGCGTAAACAAAAACTACAATGAAGTTTATTCTGTGATGAAAGAACTCGCAGAAAAAAATGATTGTGTTGTGTGGAATCTTTTTAGCGTTATGGGGGGAGAAAAATCTATTTTATTATGGAAAAACGACAACCTTGCAACAAAAGATAAAATTCACTTTAGCTCCGAAGGATACAGGATTATTGCAAGATTGATATTCAATGCTTTTTTGGAAGATTTTGTGGTTTATTTGAATAATAAGGGAAATGATAAATTTTAGTGAAATAATCAAAAATATTTTTTCGTACAGTGAAACTTCTCCCCTGCTGTTCACTAAGTTTTTTTATTGGGCATTTTTTGCTGTAGTTCTTTTAGGATACACATTTTTAGCAAACAAAAGGGTATCCAGATCTCTGTATTTAATGCTCGTTAGTTTATTTTTCTATTACAAGTCCAGCGGATTCTTTTTCATTTTACTTATTTTCAGCACCGTAGTTGATTTTTATATCGGAAAATGGATTTATAACACCGAAAAGTCCGGAAAACGTAAGTTTCTGCTTTTTCTGAGCATGTTCATAAATCTTTTTCTATTGTCATATTTTAAATACACTTATTTTTTCACATCCGCAATCAACGACTTATTAGGGACTAACCTGGTAGCCTACAATTATCTGGCAGAGTTTTCAAATTTGTTTATGGGAACAAGTTTTGATACTTCTAAAATCTTTCTGCCCGTAGGTATATCTTTTTTCACATTTCAAACAATGTCCTACACGCTGGATATCTACAGCCGAAAACTTGAACCTGTAGAGAACATTTTGGATTTTGGTTTTTATGTATCATTTTTCCCGCAACTTGTTGCCGGACCAATAGTTAGGGCATCGGAATTTATCCCACAGATATACAAAAAGTTTTCACTAACAAGATATGAGTTCGGCTGGGCATTGTTCATGATTTTAAAAGGATTGATTAAAAAAATCATGATTGGGGATTACATAGCGGTAAACTTTGTTGATAGAGTATTTGCTAATCCGAGCATGTACACAGGTTTTGAGAGTATGATGGCAATGATTGGTTATTCGCTTCAGGTTTACGTTGACTTTTCGGGTTATACAGATATGGCTATCGGTGTTGCTTTGCTAATGGGATTTAAACTGCCAAAAAACTTTGACTCCCCATATAAAGCACGAAATTGTGCCGAATTCTGGAAACGTTGGCATATATCACTCTCTACCTGGTTGAAAGATTATCTTTATATACCTCTCGGAGGTAACCGAACTGCAACAAAAGGAACCTGGATTAATTTCGGACTGATAATACTTATTTTTATTCTTCTTGCCGCAAATACATTAGCAACAATTTCACTTATTGCTTTCGGAATTATTATTTATTTAATTTATAAATTTAGCGAGAAAGCAAAAAAAGGAATTGTTACAAACATAAATACCATGATCACCATGTTACTTGGAGGATTATGGCATGGGTCAAGCTGGAATTTCTTAATTTGGGGAGGATTGAACGGAATTGGAATTTTAGTGTATAAGTACTGGAGAAAAATTAGCCCCTGGGAACAAAAAAACGGAAGATTGGCAACCATTTGGAAGATAGCTCTTACTTTTAGCTTTATTACCTTTACAAGAGTATTTTTCAGAGCTCCGGATTATCCAATAGCGTCAACAATGCTTCATAGAATATGGAATAATTTTCATCCGGAATTAATTCCAAAAATTATGGCCGGATACTACAAAGTATGGTTAATTATGCTTTTTGGTTTTATCACACATTGGTTAAGTTATAATTTCAAAGATAAATGGATGGAAAAATTCATTGCTTTACCACATTGGCAACAAGCATTTATTTCGGCAATTGTTGTTTTCATTGTTTATCAAAGCATCTGTGCCGATATGCAACCATTTATTTATTTTCAATTTTAATTCTTTTGGCATTTTAGTTTTCATAATTAAATTTTTCTGAATATATTTGCTTTTATGTTCGATTCTGCAAAATACAAATACTTGAAGGACATAAATGGTCCTGAAGACCTAAGAAAATCTGACATAAAAGATTTACCTGCCATTTGTCAGGACTTAAGGTGTTTTATTATTGAGTCCGCATCTACAAATCCCGGACATTTTGGAGCAAGTCTCGGAGTTGTGGAACTTACTGTTGCTTTACATTATACATTCAACACTCCTCACGACAGAATAGTTTGGGATGTCGGACATCAAGCTTACGGACATAAAATACTTACCGGCAGACGCGATGTATTTCATACAAACCGAAAATATAAAGGCATAAGCGGATTCCCAAATCCAAAAGAAAGCGAATACGACAGTTTTGGCGTTGGACATTCATCAACAAGTATTTCTGCTGCTCTTGGAATTGCAAAAGCCTCTGCTCTTTTAGGTATAAAAAGAAACACTATCGCAGTAATTGGCGACGGATCTTTAAGCGGAGGTATGGCATTCGAAGCCCTGAATAACCTGGCTGCCTCTAATACTAATGTACTTATTGTTCTTAACGACAATAAAATAGCAATAGATTCTAATACTGGAGCTTTAAAAGAATATTTAACCGATATTGCAACATCAAAAACTTATAATAAGGTTAAGGACGATGTCTGGAATTTTTTGGGAAGAATAAACAGATTTGGGCCAAGCCTGCAAAGTTTTACTCAAAAAATTGACAATGCAATTAAATCTATTGTCATGCGAAACTCTAATCTTTTCGAATCGCTTGGCATAAGATATTTTGGACCTGTTGATGGTCATGATGTTGTTTTACTTGCTCGACTTTTCGAAGATTTAAAAGATATTCCCGGCCCTAAACTTCTACATGTAATTACAAAAAAAGGAAAAGGATTTGTGCAGGCAGAGAAAAACCAAACACTCTGGCATGCTGCACCTGGAAAATTCGATATACAAACCGGTAAAATACTTGATGCTGACTGTTCGGAAAATGAACCACAAAAATTTCAGGATATCTTTGGGGATGCTATTGTAGAACTTGCCAAAACTAACGAAAAAATTGTTGCCATTACTCCGGCAATGCTTACAGGCAGTAGTCTAAACAAAATGATGGAAACATTTCCCGAACGAACTTTCGACGTAGGAATTGCAGAACAACATGCTGTTACTTTTGCAGCAGGACTTGCCATCGAAGGAATGATTCCGTTTTGCAATATCTACAGCAGTTTTTCTCAAAGAGCTTACGACCAGATTATTCATGATGTTGCACTTCAGAACTTGCACGTAATTTTCTGCCTCGACAGAGCCGGTCTTGTTGGTCAAGATGGAGCTACACATCATGGAGCCTTCGATATCTCGTTTTTAAGGTGTATTCCAAATTTAGTAATTGCAGCTCCCAGAGACGAATTTCAGCTCCGCGACCTTTTGTACACTGCCCAACTCGAAAAATATAAATTTCCTTTTGTAATTAGATATCCAAGAGGTAAATCTACATCTCCTAAAAGCAAAATAGAATTTCACGAAATCCAAATAGGTAAAGGCAAAATTATTTTCGAAGGTAACGATATTGCAATAATTTCAATTGGAACCGCAGGAAATATTGCATATAAAGCTGTAAGAAATTTAAAAAATGAAGGAATAAATATTTCTCTCTATGATATGATTTTTGCTAAACCTTTAGACACTGAATTGCTGGATAAAATTTTCGAAAAACATAAATTAGTAATAACTATCGAAGACAACGTAATTTCGGGAGGATTCGGATCAGCAGTTTTAGAATATAAATCTGATAAAAACTATGCTGCAAACCTGATTAGACTTGGCATTCCGGACAGGTTTATTGAACACGGTACTCAAGATGAACTGATTAAAGAATGCGGATTTGATGAAAGTTCTTTACAAGAACTTGTTAAAAAAAATATAAAATGTTGATAAAATGTTAATAAAAAATAATATCTTTACAACCAAAATCAAAATCACTAACATGAAAAAGCTATTTTGTTTTTTTATATTGATGTTTGGAGCAACTCTGATTTTTGCACAAGAGATAAATCCTGATCGTACTTTTGTAAATCATTTTTATGATGCAGAAGCATACATGTATGAAAAAAACTTTGATGCTGCATTGGAATTATTGCTGAAGTTAGAAGAAATGGATCCCAAAAATCCAAATATATGGTATAAAATAGGCTACTGCTACCTCAACACCAGATTATACAAAAAGAAAGCACAGGTTTATTTGGAAAAAGCCGTAGATTATGCAAATCCGAATTATAAATCAGACAACCATCGCGAAACTACAACGCCATTGGAATCATACTTATACCTTGCTATTGCATATAGAGTAAATTACCAGTTCGATCTCAGTCTCGAAGCTCTCGACATGTTAAGACGTAAACTTAATCCCGCTAAAAAAGAAGATCAGGAGTTATTGAAGTTAATTGAAAGAGAAGAATTTATTACTAAAAATGCAATTTATTTTTACAATAACCCTGTTGAAGCTTATCTGAAAAATTTAGGTCCTGAAATAAATTCACCTTATGCCGATCACTCGCCGGTAATAGATTTCAACGAAAAAGTTTTGATTTATACATCTAAAAGACCTCGTGATGGTCAAGCTCCTCAAAATCAGGACGAAGATATTTTTATAAGCAAAAGCAATAATTACAAATGGCAAAAACCTCAAAGACTTGATGCTCCGGTAAATACAAAAGAACATAATGAGGCCTCTATCGGTCTTTCGCTTGATGGAAAACAATTGTTCTTCTATCGCTCGGCTTATAATTTTGCAGGAAATGTATATGTTACAGAATCAGAAGACGGATATAATTGGAGCGAACCAAAATTATTACGAGAAGACGTAAATACAAAATATCGCGAAACTCACGCAACAATAACTCCCGATGGCAATGCTATATTCTTCACCAGCGACCGTAAAGGAGGTTTTGGCGGTACCGATATATATGTAATGCGAAAACTTCCAAACGGAAAATGGAGCCGCCCTCAATTATTACCAGAGCAAGTTAATACCCCATACGACGAAGAATCTCCATTTGTTCATCCCGACGGAATCACCTTGTTTTTCTCCTCTAAAGGACATAACACAATGGGAGGCTATGATGTATTCTACACTAAAATGAACAGAGACGGAAGTTTTACCGAACCTGTTAACCTTGGATACCCTATCAATACTCCCGATGATGACGTTTCTTATGTAATGAACATGGATGGACGAAGAGGTTATATTGCAACTGTTAAAGATGACAGTTTCGGAGACCTCGACATTTACGAAATTATTCAATCCGGAATTTATGACAATAACTTAATCGTTTACGACGGCATTGTTTCCGATATCAATAATAATATCCCTTCAGACCTTATTGTAGCTGTTAGAGATGTTAAAACCGAAGAATATGTTGGAATTTACAGACCAAATAAAAGAGACGGAAAATATTTGATTGTATTACTCCCCGATAACTCTTATGAAATCTCTTATGAAGCTTCCGGATTTTTAATCCATTCTATAGAATATACTCCTACTCGCGATGATGTAAAAAAATTCTCAACTTCATTTTTACCAATAGAACTTGACCCCGTTCTGCTACAGGCTTATTTGATGCACGACTTTGTTTATTTTAACGAAGGCGACATGGAACTCGATAGCGAAGCTATCTCAATTTTAAATAAAGTGATTCAAAAGTCTAATGAATGGAAAGGAGAATCTCCTGCCGGACTTATCATAAATATTAACCTCCCCATAGTTGGAGCTGATCCTATAAAAGATAACAAAAGATCGAGTGCTATTATTTCGTATCTGACTTCTAAAGGAATTGACAAATCCAAAATTTATCTTAATGGTTCTTATCCGCAAGGATATAATGATGTTTATGGTCTAGACATTCGTGAACGTAAACAACTTATTGCTTCTAACCTCCCTGTAGAAGAAGAAAGTGTTACTAAAGAAAAGAAAACTATTACAATTGAAAACATTTTATTCGACTTTGACAAATACAACATTAAGACGCAATACATTCCAAATCTCGAAATTCTTGCTAATTTCTTGATTGATAATCCAAATGCTCAGATCGAAATCGAAGGACATACCGATATTCTTGGTTCGAATGAATACAACTATTTACTCTCTTATCGAAGAGCAAAAGCTGTTAAAGACTTCCTGGTCAACAAAGGTGCTAAACCAGAAAATATTATTACAACAAAATACGGAAAAGACAGACCTATTGCTGCCAACACAACACTTGACGGTAGAGACAATCCTGCCGGTAGAAGACTTAACAGACGTGCAGAATTTAAAGTTTTAAATCAAGGATACGAAAGTCTGTTAGTGGTTAAACCTTTAACTCCTGATCAAAGTCTGGCATTGGCTGATAATCTTAGCGGTACTAATGTTGTAGTTGATCCAAGTAAAAAATACACTATTCAGATTTTCGCTCTTAAAAATCCAAAACCAATCGAATATTTTGCTGACCTCGTAGGTGTTAAAATGCACGTAAGCGAAGACGGTTGGTATAGATATTATGTCGGAGAATTTAATTCCTACAAAGAGGCAAAAGACGCTCTGGAAAATCTGAAAAAACAAGGATATAACCCGTTTATCAGAAAATTAAACTTCTTTGAAAAATAATGGCTATCATAAATTTAAAAGACCATCAAAAAAATAAGATGGTCTTTTTTTTTATAATATCACAATGTTCCCGTGTTTTGCTAGTTCATTGATAAGTTTCACCGTTTCGTTGATTTTTACTAATAGCTCCGATTTTTTTTCTGTATCGTGATTTTCAATTGCAGTTTTCAATTCAGACTGTAGTTTTTGTTGTAGTTCTCTAAGAATCTTGAGTTTATACAGTATAAAAAGAGATAACAATATTTCAACGAGATTTTTTTCTTCGGATACAGGCGTGGAATTAAATCTTTCCCAGATCTTACTTATTTTATATTTATCGGTAATAACATTAATAGCTGTTTTGGAGATTTCGGGATCAGGATGATTCACAAAATATGAAACCTGAATTTCTTCAGCTTTTTGATTTATTTCATCTATAATTTTAAAAATCTTCTCGTGAACAACATTTTTTAACTCAAGTTCATCATTTTTCAATTCATAGATAATATAATCTGCTACTTTAACATCAATTTTTTCGTTATTATCGGTTCTAAATGTTACTATTTCATTCCCGTAAAGCAATAATATTCTAATGATAAGATTTTCCTGTTCTTCATAAGTAATTCCGGGAGCGTAAGATGGCAGTTTTGGAATCTTAGCGGCAATGGTTCGCTCCTTTATTTGCTGTAATTTATTCTGGTCATTTATTATTTTACTTCTTATTTTTGCAACTTCTGAATATATTACAGATTCTTCTATTTCTAATCGCATTTCACATTCCTTGATATAGACAGTACGTTTAATATCATCGTCAATTACAGCAATACTTTTAACAATTTCTTTAATTAGATTTGATTTTTTTACCGGATCATTTTTGGCATCTTCTTTAAGGATAGAAATTTTAAATTCGATAAAATCTACCTCATTTTCGTTTATAAATTTTAAGGTTTCTGCAGCACCATGTTTTCTTGCATAAGAATCCGGATCTTCACCATCCGGAAACAACACTACCCTCACGTTTAAACCCTCGGACAATAACATATCAATCCCACGCAAGGAGGCTTTAATCCCTGCAAAATCGCCATCGTAAAGTATAGTTACGTTTTCGGTGAACCTGTGTATCAATCTGATTTGATCCTCAGTAAGGGACGTCCCAGACGAAGCTACAACATTTTTTATTCCGCTCTGGTGTAACGATAAAACATCAGTATATCCCTCTACAAGATAGCACTTTTCTAATTTTATGATTTCTTGTTTAGCCTGAAATAATCCGTATAAAACTTTTGACTTATTGTAAACTATTGACTCCGGAGAATTAAGGTATTTCGCTACGGATTTATCCGAGCTCAAAGTTCTTCCGCCGAAACCAATCACTTTTCCCGTAAGGTTAAAGATGGGGAACATAACCCTACCCGCAAAACGATCAATATTTTCCGTACTGCTTTTTACAATAGTAAGCCCTAATTTTTCGAGTTTATCGAGTTTATATCCTTTGGACAATGCAAGTTTAGTTAAATAATTCCTTTCCGATGGGCTATATCCAAGTTTGAATTCTTTGATAATTTTTTCTGTAAATCCCCTTTCTTTAAAATATGACAGCCCGATAGTCTTTCCCTCATCGTGATTAAATAAAACATCAGCAAACTGATTTGCGGCAAATTCGTTTACGATAATCAGGCTTTCCTTCTCGTTAATAAGATTTTTTTCTTCGTCGCTAAGTTCTCTCTCTTCGATTGGGATTCCATACTTGGATGCAAGGTATTTAAGAGCCTCTACATAACTCATGTGCTCGTACTCCATGATAAAATTGATCGCATTTCCGGCTTTGCCACAACCAAAACATTTATAAATGCCCTTTGCTTCGCTTACAGTGAAAGAAGGTGTTTTTTCATTATGAAAAGGACAAAGTCCAAGATGATTTGCCCCCTTACGCTTTAAAGAAACAAAATCCCCTATCACATCTACAATCTTTGCAGTTTCAATTATTCTGTCTATTGTTTCTTTACTTATCATCTTCTGTTTTTATTTTGGCTAAATTAGTTATTTTTAGGGCTATTTTGAAATTTAATTATTAACAAAATGAATAAAGAAATTTTACTAAAAGAGGCTTGTTTACAATTTTTAAAAGAAAACCTTAATAATGTTGATCCAGGTCATGATATTTTACATGCGGTCAGAGTTTTAAATCTTTCTCTAAAAATTGCCAGAAATCATATGGTGAACAATAATCTTATAATTGCTGCCTCGCTTCTACATGATGTGGCAGATCATAAATTTCCCAAAAACCAGAAATTTATTAAAAATAAAATATACACCTTCCTTGATAATCAATATCTCAATCCTTCTGAAATTGATGAATTTTTCTTCATAATCGAAAACATTTCTTTTTCTAAAAACAGTTCCTTAAACGACAATTGCAGTTTAGAATTAAAAATAATTCAGGATGCAGACAGACTTGATGCAATTGGAGCAATTGGTATTGCCAGAGCTTTCAGCTATGGAGGTTTTAAAAACAGACCTATTTTCTGTAGTTCGGATAATCTATACTCACAAAATCCCGAAAAAAATTCAACAATACAACATTTTTACGATAAACTACTGCTGATAAAAAATCTTTTAAACACACCCGAAGCAAAGCAAATTGCCGAAAAAAGACATAATTTTATGCAAGATTTCTTAAATGAATTCTATTCAGAATGGTTTTTACAAATCTAATATTAAAACTAACCAATCAACTATCCAACTAACTATATAACTACCCAACTAACTAACTAACTGACTAACCGACTAACTAACTAACTAACTAACTGACTAACTGACTAACTGACCAACTAACCAACTAACCAACTAACCAACTGCCTAACCAACCTATCAACAGAAACTAAATATCCCGAATGTAGAAAAATAATCTCGTTATTAATATTAATAAGTATTAAAAGTGGAAGTTTTCTAATTTCACTGTTTAAATTCAATAGTTCATAATTTTTATCAACAAAAAACTCCACATTAAATTTTTCAATTGCAGATAAATGATTTTTATTATCATCGATTAGAAAAATTGTTTTAATCTTATGTTGATGCAAGTCTTTATTTTCTTTATTAAGATCTGATATTAAATGCATAGAAGGTTCCTCGTTTGGATTAACCCAGCACAAAACCGTAAAACCGTTTTTATTCAGGATTTCAGATGAATTTATCGCAGCAGAATACTTATTATAAACACTTTTATTTTTAAAAACTTTCTTCTCAACTTTAAAATCTGGAACTTCCGGACTATAAAATGGTACTACAGTAACTTTATTTTTAGAAATATTGAAATATGTTCTTTTAACATACGAATTTCCGTTTAAATCTCTTTTGGAGATTGTTATCATATAATTGCCTTCAGGAAATTCAATTCCTTCAATAAAATTTTGAATTGAGACACCCCACTCATATTCTAGAGTTTGTATTTTATTGTTGTCTATATTTGCGATTGTAAAATCACTCCAGTATTTTTGATCTGTACTTCCGCTTTGAATGTTAAGTTTTAAAGTTCCTCTATCTTTGCTCAATTCGTTATAAAACTCGTACCAACACTTATTATTTATATCGTATATATGCACAGACTTAAAGACCTTATCGAAATACGCAGGGATTCCCAAACTCCTGCATAAAGCAACACAATAAATTAACTTTGACTTAACATCTGCAATTTTATATTTATTAACAGAGGCCGGAGATATTACAACATTATAAGAATTTAATTGAGAAAAATCAATGCGATCATAAGTAGTAATTACAGTGTCAACGTAATTTATAATATTTTCGACATTCGAATAAAAAAGATTTTTCAGGCCGTCATCAATGCTGTCCAGAATATTTTTTCGATATTTCCTGAGCGGTTCAAATTCAATCCTTGGAGACAAGACAAATTTTTCAAATATTTCATCATCCAGTTCCAGATTTTTATTTGCTAAAGAATAAAGTAAATGTTCCTCAAGTATTTCGGCTTTAGTGTCAATTAAATCTTTTTCAGACAAATTATAAATCAGTTCTGTTGCATATTTCTGCAAATTTTTATATGATGCTGAAATTAAAAAATTCTCAATTTCCTGCCAATTTCCGGCTGCTCTGATAAGGTATTCCTGAATTTTATTATCATATTTGAATGTTTTGCAAAACAAATCTCCTATGTTTTTATTATAAAATCCAGAAGTCTTGCTGTTTCTTACAGAATCATTATAACGAATTCTTTTTTGAGTTTCAGTAAAATCTATTTCCGGTCGGTTAATTTTATGCCCCACGGGAGCAAAATAAACAGAATATTCATCAGGCAGATTATTTTGTTTTAAATCAATTTTAATCACACCAGTACTTTCAGGTAACAAATGAACAAACCCAAATAAGGAATCTTTAACTGCAATTACATCAAGACTACCGTATCCTGTTTCAAAAATGCTGTAACCCTTAAATCCTGAGATAGAGCTATGAATAGAATATAATTCACAATAATTCAGAACATAAAATTTAATTTCAGCATTTAAAACAGGTATTCCATCTATTACAGGGACAACAATTATTTTTTTTGTTTGAGCATAATCCGATGTTCTATTTATAAATCTAAAGTTAGGATTAACCGATAAAGTTTTTGAAGTTTGATTTTTCCCGCCAAATTCTCTTGTATGCACCAGCATAGCTCTTGTTGCAGGTTCGTCAAACCAACCGTAATTTATTGTTGGAGACGGCTCGCAAGCACCGATATATTTCCAATTGCCATTAACATAAACTTCTACCCAGGCATGATTATCATCTGAGTGAGACCAACGTGGCACATAAACCTGCCTTGCAGGAATACCAACAGAACGCAATGCTGTTACAAGAAAAGTAGATTCTTCCCCACAACGACCATAGCAGGCCTTAATTGCATCCATCGGACTTATGGTACGTTCATCTGTTCCACGATAAGTAATCATTGAATGACACCTGTTGTTTACTTCAAGAGCAACACTTTCAACACTGCTGTCTTGCCATAGTTTTAAATCCTGAAACAAATTATAAAAATAAATCCGTGCAGTATCAGGAACTTCATTATTAACTCTATATGGTAATACATAATGTTTAAAAATTTCCTCCGGAATATCTTTTAACCATGAAAAATTGTTTCGGGCTAAAATAGCATAATCAACCTGAGTTTTAAAAAAATCGAAATCAAATTCCATAATATCAGATAATGGCATATAAGCCACTAAAAATTTTAAATATTCGCGTTGAAGAGAATCTATTTCAGAATTTTCGATTTCATCAAAAACTTTTATGCCATATTTGGATAAAATTTCTTTTTTAAAATTATATTCTTCTGAAAAATCATTAGTTTTATTTGTTGAGTATTTTCCACAGGAAATTAGAATTAATGCAAGAAATATAGATAAAAAACAAAAAGAAAATTTCATAAAAATCAACCCAAATTAGAAATCTTTTGCAACATTTTAATATCAATAATTTTAATTCGACGTCCTTCAACTGAAATTACTCCTTCCTGAGCAAAAGACGACAATGTTCTTATGGCATTACTGGTTGTCATATTGCTCAGACTTGCCAGATCTTCGCGTGAAAGAAGAGCCTTAATTGTTTTGCCATCTTCATAAAATCCGTAATGATCAATCAAAAACAGTAAAGATTCTGCTAATCTTCCGCGTATATGTTTTTGTGTAAGACTTACTGTACGCATATTTGATACCCCAAGCTCTGTAGCAAGAGATTTTAAAATAGCAAAAGTAAAATCCATATTTTTTTTCATTACATAAAACAGTGCATTTCTTTCTATGGTGCAAGTTATGCAGTTTTCGAGAGCTACCGCTGAAGCAGAATAATTTTGTTCGGCAAAAAGGGCTCTATAGCCAATAAAACCTCCCGGTTTCGACAATCGAATAATTTGATCGCGGTTTCCGGCTCCTTCCTTAAAAATCTTTGCTTTTCCCTCAACCAAACATATTAAACCTGAAGGTTTTGTATTTTCTTGAAATATAATCTCATTTTTTTTATAGCTCTTACAGTCAGTATTATCCAATAAAAATCTTTTTTCCTCCTGAGTAAGTTTCATAAACATTGAATCAGGAGTTTCAAACAATTTCTCTTTTGCCGACAAATATTGTTTCATAATAGTTATTATCAAAATAATTTAACAAAAATATAAATTTTAAGTTAATCTGAGAAAATTAAAGCTTCTTTAATTAAAAAATTATTTCTTACAAGTCCTGAATAAGTAATTACAATTACCTTATATAATAAAAAAATATTTCGTGCTTGAGTAAAATGAAGAGTTTTCAAAATAATTTCAGCATAATTACAATTGAAAAAAAACTAATGTATTAACCTAAAATCTTGATTTTCAATTTAAAATTTCCAAAATTGCGAATCTTAGCAATATTTAATCAAAGACTATTTTATGTTTTTTTTTTTTTTTTTTT
>CALJNE010000043.1 GCA_937982115.1 uncultured Bacteroidales bacterium
ATTTACGTATTTTCCAAACTTAACAAAATGTGAACTTCCGCAATGAGGACATTCCTTGATTGGCAGATTCACAATTTCTTTTGGGAAAGGATTGCGTTTGACTTTTTTCTTTTTCTGGTTCATTTTTTAACGTTTTTCAATAAACAAACTTTTGCAAAAATAATAAATAATTTATGATGTCAACACATTTCAAAAATAGATTATATAATATTTTTAAAACAGCTACCCATTAAATTAATTAGTTAATCCTTAAAATTAAACAAAATTTACACTCACATGTTAAGGAAACTGCTTAATTGGCAAATTATCTATATTCTTTTGGGAAGAGTTTACCTTTTACTCGCTTTACCATAGTTGACCTAAAATTCTATTCTTTATCTGTGGTCAAAAATAAAAATTTTTATTATCAACACATACCTCAAATAGTTTTCTTGCTCGCCAAACCAAACTTCTCCTTCTTTTCCAATTATTCTTTACTTTTCATCTCTATATTCAATACCTTAATAATTTTTAGTGTTGAAAACAATGCAATTCTAGTTTATATTATATTTTGGTAAAGTACAAACTATTACAGTTTATGATTATTTGTTCTTTAAATTTACTACCTTTGTTCGTATTGTATTAACACGATTATTAAATAAAAACTATTACAAAAATTTTTATTATGGAGACAAGAAATAAAGAAGCCAGGTATTCAAGAATCTACGAACAATTAAAAGAACTTCTCACTAAAACCGACTTTGAAATATCACGAATGTCCACTATTGCTGCGGTTTTGCATCATAAAATGGATTATTTTTTCTGGACAGGTTTTTATCTATTTATAAACGATGAATTATTGGTCGGACCTTATCAAGGTTCGCTTGCCTGTCAAAAATTAGAAAAAAATAAAGGCGTTTGTTGGGCAGGAATAAATCAGATGAAAACCATTATTGTTCCTGATGTGCATCAATTTCCGGGACATATAGCTTGCGACTCGCGTTCAAATTCCGAAATAGTTGTACCTTTTTATAAAAATAATAAAGTAGTTGGCGTGTTGGATGTTGACAGCACTAAACTTAATTCTTTCGACGAAGTTGATGCAATATGGCTCGAAAAAATATGTAAATTGATTTAATCTATATTCTCGCAAAGAACAGTAAATTATTTTTAAACTTTTTCTATTAAACTATTATTGAGTTTCATCAGATTTTAATCTTTAAAACTATATTTGTAAAAAATATTTTAATGACAATTACTTTGATTAAAATATCGCTATTGTTTAGGAAACTATTTCAATCTTTTTCGAGTTTGATAAAAATTATATTTTTATCAAAGAATGTCGGTAAACTTAGCAAGATAAAAGCAAATTCTGATAGGATAATTATTTTGGGGAATGGCCCGAGTTTAAAAGAAGATTTGGATTCAAACATTGAAAATATTAAAAATAACGAACTCATTTGTGTTAATCACTTTGCAAATTCTGATTATTACGAAGTTTTAAAACCCCTTCATTATGTTGCAATAGCTTACGACTTATTTATGGATGATGTTTTGCCGCATTTTATTGAAGCTTCAAACATTCTTTTCGAGAATATTGCAAAAAAAACCTCATGGGAAATGTATTTCTATGCACCTCATATTGCAAAAAAGCATAAAAGATGGCAAAACATAATATCAAAAAATAAGAATATTAGAATAATTTACATTAATCTCACCCCAATAGAAGGCTTTAAATGTTTCCGCCATTTTCTATACAACAAGTTGCTTGGTATGCCTCGACCTCATAATGTGATGATTCCTTCTATTTTCATTGCCTTGAATTTTAAAGTAAAAGAAATTGCTCTTCTTGGTGTTGACCATAGCTGGCTTAAAGAAATTCATGTTGATGACAATAATAATGCTCTGTTTTTTAATAAGCATTTCTATGATAATCAAAATTCTGCTAAAGGCTTTGATCGTTATGGTAAAGAATTTTTGAAATTGCATGAGATTTTAATTACTCTCAGCAGGGCTTTCGAATCTTATCATATTTTAAACGAATATTCTAAAAGCAAAAAAATAAATATTTTTAATTGTACCAAAGGCTCTTATATTGATGCCTTTGAAAGAAAAAACATTAAGGACTTTTTAAAATTATAAGTATATGAATTTCAATTACAAAAAACCTAAAATAATTGCTGAAATTGGTTGTAATCATAAAGGAGACTTTGAAATTGCCAAAGAACTCATACTTCTGGCAAAAACTTGTGGTGCAGATTATGCAAAATTTCAAAAACGAAATGTCAGAGAATTACTAACCGAAGAACAATACAACGCTCCTCACCCGAATAAAATGCATGCTTATGGTGAAACTTATGGCGAACATAGGGAATTTCTTGAATTTACAGCTGAGCAACATGCCGAACTAAAAGAATTTTGCAAAATAAATGGCATAGGTTATGCTACATCGGTTTGGGATTTAACCTCTGCCAAAGAAATTGCTGCTCTAAAACCGGATTTCATTAAAATTCCATCTGCTTGTAACAATAATACAAAATTATTGACATATCTTAGAGATAATTACGAAGGTGATATTCAGATTTCTTTGGGAATGACTACAAAACAAGAAGAAGAAACCATCATAAATATTTTCAAAGAAACCGGTGCTGCAAAACAAAGATTAATACTTTTTGCTTGTACTTCAGGTTATCCTGTGGCTTTTGAAGATGTCTCCTTACTCGAAATTCGTCGTTTATATGATGAATATGGTGACGATGTTAAAGAAATCGGCTTTAGCGGACACCATCTCGGTATTGCTGTTGATATTGCCGCATACACTCTAGGTGCAGTATGGATCGAAAGACATTTTACAAAAGACCGTACCTGGAAAGGAACTGACCACGCCGCATCTCTTGAAGCTCCCGGATTGTCAAAACTTGTTAGAGACCTTAATGCAACTTATAAATCTTTAACTTTTAAAAAGCAAGAAATTCTCCTAGTGGAACAAGTTCAAAGAGATAAACTTAAATATAGAGAAAAATGAAAGTAACGGCTTTTGTCCCTATAAGAAGCGGAAGCAAATCTATTCCTGATAAAAACATTAAAAAATTTTTCGGGAAACCATTAGTATATCACGTTTTATTTGCACTTCAAAATTCGGTTGAAGTCAATGAAATCGTTTTAGCCACCGACTGTGATGAATATGCAAAAATAGCTTCGGATTTCGGTTTTTCGAAACTAAAAATCTATAAACGATTACCCGAAAATGCTCAAGATACTTCGAGTACAGAATCTGTTATGCTTGAATATATTTATCGAGAAAATATTTCTGATGATGATCTTTTTATTCTTGCTCAGGCAACATCTCCATTTACAACTTCAAATGACATTGACAATGCAGTAAGACAATTGATATATTCCAGCAAAGATTCTCTTTTATCCTGTGTTAGAACAAAAAGATTTTTCTGGGGACAAAACGGAGTTCCAATTAACTACGATTACCAAAATCGTCCGCGACGCCAGGATTTCGAAGGAATTTTCATGGAAAACGGTGCTTTTTATATTAATAAGGTATCATCAATTATACGCAATAAAAACAGGCTCTCTGGTGTTATCGAAATTTACGAGATGCCTGAATACACTGCTCTGGAACTCGATGAACCGGAAGACTGGGATATCGGGGAAATAATTATGACAAAAATTTACAGAAAAAATCAAAATAAAACCCCCGACATTAAAGTTGTGCTTTCCGACGTTGATGGAGTACTTACCGACGCCGGCATGTATTACTCCGAAAAAGGAGATGAAATAAAAAAGTTTTGCACTTACGACGGCATGGGATTTAATCTGTTGAAAGAAAACGGATTTAAAGTAGGAATTATAACCATGGAAGATAGAGAATTAAACCGACGAAGATCTCAAAAACTAAAATTGGATTTTGATTTTCATGGTATAAAAAATAAACTCGAAACGGTTGAAAATCTATGTAAAGAACTAAATATTACGCTCGAAAACATAGCTTATATCGGCGACGATATCAATGATTTTGATTTGTTGTGTAAAGTCGGACTGGCAGCTTGCCCCAAAAATGCAGTGCAAAAAATTAAAACAATCCCCGGAATAATACATCTTTCCAAAGCCGGAGGAAAAGGTGCTTTCAGAGAATTTACCGAATTATTATTGAAAAAGTAATCTTTAACACAAAATTAATAACAATATTATGAATTCGAACATTCATAGATGGCAACAAAGATTTCAGAACTTTTTGAAAGCCCTTTCATTGCTCGAAGAAGCTGTTTTTAAAGCAAAAAATGAAAAACTTTCCGACCTCGAAGAACAAGGTCTATTTCAAAGGTTTGAATTTACACATGAACTCGCCTAGAAAGTTATAAAATATTATTTGGAATTTCAGGGAAATACTAGTATAACTGGTTCGAGAGATGCTACCCGCGAAGCCTTCAACGTTGGATTAATAGAGGATGTTGAAGAATGGATGGAAATGATAACCAGCAGAAATAAAACTTCACATACCTATAATGAAAAAGTTGCAAAAGAAATATCAAAAAACATTATTGAGTGTTAATATGAATTATTTGTAAAATTTAAAGAAAAATTGTATTCCTTAATAAACAAATAAATGTTTGGACTAAAACAAAAGCATATTGAGCTTATTATTCAATGTTTTACTCTTTATCCCGAAATTGAGAAGGTAATAATTTATGGTTCCTGTGCCATTAGTAATTACAAACCAGGTTCCGATATTGACCTAACTATTATTGGTAATTTGAATTATAAATCATTGCTAAAACTCGAAAATCAATTAGATGATTTGATGTTGCCCTATAAAATTGACCTTTCATTATATAACCAAATATCTAATCAGAATCTAATTATAAACATTCAACTATTTGGAGAAATATTCTATGACAAAAATCAAAAGCCCTAATAATCCTCGGGCTTTGATTTTATTTCTTCAGTAATTCTACACTTCGTTTTACAAAATTACTCAAAGCTTCTCCTTTAAGCAGATTATTCGACAACAATGCAAGGTCAAACAACTGCCCTACAAGTTTTGTTTTTTGCCCGAGTTCTTCGTAGTAATTATTTAGTTCTTCTTCTAATTTGAAAATTTGAGATTCAAGTTCATTTTCCTTATCTTTTAATTCTGTCGGTTTTTCTTCTTCGGTTTTGTATTCTTTTAACTTTTCTTCTACTTCAGATTTTTCCTTTTTAAGTTCATCAATCTTTGTTTCAATTTCAATTCTTTTGGAAGAAGACTTTTTAGAAATCTTTGAACTTAAATCAACAATTAATGGGTGATTTGTATTAATTACAACCTTATAATCATCAGGCATATCTCGATAGAAATTTGTTCCACCACCCAACACCGACATATCTTTCATCCTTCGCATAAATTCGTCTCTGGTAATAAGAACCGGCATATCCGAATCTCTTAGGCTTTCGGTCATAACCCAGAACATACCATCTTTAGGAACAACTCCCCTGAAAACTTTCTTTAAAACTTCCTGTTCTTTTTCAGAAAGAACTGACTCTATTTTATCCTCTTTCTTAATTAAATTATCAATTACATCTGCATCTACTCTAATAAACCTCGAATTTTCAAACTTCGTTTCAAGAGTGTTTATAAAATGAATATCCAACTGTCCGTCGAGCAAAAGAACATTATATTCTTTTTCCTTCGCGGCATTTATATATGTCCATTGCTGTTCTTTATCAGTAGCGTAAAGATATATCAATTGATTATCTTTGTCTTTTTGATTTTTTTCTATTTTATTTTTGTATTCTTCGAATGTAAAATATTCCCCGTCAACATTTTTAAATAGAGCAAATTTTTCGGCGCGTTCATAGAATTTTTCATCGGTAATCATACCAAATCCTATGAATAATTTAAGATCGTCCCATTTTTTCTGAAAATCTTCACGATTTTCTTTGAATATTTCCAACAGTTTGTCAGCAACTTTTTTTGTAATATGACCGGAAATCTTTTTTACATTAGAATCACTTTGTAAATAACTTCTCGACACATTTAAAGGAATATCAGGAGAGTCAAGAACTCCATGAAGCAAAGTTAAAAATTCAGGAACAATACCTTCAACTGAATCTGTAACAAAAACCTGATTACAATATAATTGTATCTTGTTTTTCTGAATATCAAGGTTTGATTTTATCTTTGGAAAATACAGTATTCCTGTTAAGTTAAAAGGATAGTCAACATTCAAATGTATATAGAACAATGGTTCTTCGAAATTACCAGGATATAATTCTTGATAAAATTTTTTGTAATCCTCATCTTTAAGTTCAACAGGTTTTTGTTTCCAGAGCGGATTTGTATTATTAATTATCAGATCCTTATCGGTTTCTACTTCTTTCCCGTCTTTCCATTCTGTTTTTTTTCCGAAAGCAATTTCGATAGGTAAAAACTTACAATATTTATTTAATAGTTGCTGAATTTTATATTTTTCTAAAAATTCCAGTGAATCATCGTCAAGATGCAGAACTACATCAGTACCTCTTTCTGTTTTTTCGATTTCAGATAACTTATAAGAAGGGTCTCCTTCACATTCCCAATGAACAGCCTTGGCATCCTCGATGTATGATTTTGTGAATATTTCGACTTTTTTGGCAACCATAAAAGCCGAATAAAATCCAAGTCCAAAATGTCCGATAATGGCGTTTTCTATTTTCTTATATTTTTCCAGAAAATCTCCTGCACTTGAGAGTGCAATTTGATTTATATATTTTTCAACCTCATCGGCTGTCATACCTATACCATTATCGCTAACAGTAATAGTTTTGTTTTCTTTATCAATTTTTACCCAAACTCTCAAATTGCTAGCATCTCCTTTAAACTCGCCGGAGTTAGCAAGAGTTTTCAGTTTTTGACAGGCATCAACACCATTTGATACTAATTCTCGGAGAAATATTTCGTGATCGGAATATAAGAACTTTTTAATAATCGGAAAAATGTTTTCGGTTGTTACTCCAATGTTTCCGGTCTTCTGCGTCATAACAAATATATTTTAAGTTAACGCAGGAATTTTTCAAATCTAATGCCAGAGAAAATATATGCCAAATTGTCAGAAATTAGCCGAAGTAAATCATCCCAAAAACAAATATTACAGCTGCAATAAAAATTATTGTCAATGATAATCCAATAGTTCTTTTTAGTTTTTTGCGAGCCTTTTTCAATTCATAATCACTTATTAATCGCTCCATTACAGGATATAATATATCAAAATAATGCTTATCTTTTTTTATGTAAATCACCGATTTAATTGAACTGTTAGTAGCTTTTAACTCAATGTTCTCACTATCGGCAAAAATAATTACTTCGGCATTTCTATCAATGCTTTTAATTTTAGGAACGATTTCAATGGCAGAATTAGTTTGCATCCCTCTGCTACTAACTAATTTATCGAGAAGAACAATTTTAAAATCCCTATCTTTTGAATCAGATTTTAATTTATTAAGAAACATTTGAACTGATGAAAAAGTATTTAAAATGTAATTAAATTCAGGTTTAAAATTATCCCTGAACTTTTCAAGTTCATCAACATCATTGTCAACAACGTATATTTTTATTTGCCTTTTATTTTTCATAGATTAAAAATTTCTTGAAAAACCTCTACGTTTCAATGCATTAATTTTTGGATCACGTTTGTAATTTATCGCAATATTAGGATCAATATCTTGTTGGAGAATCCACTTCCCTGCTCTAAAAACTAAAGCATCATACGAAAAATCGGGACCGTAATAAGCATAAATACCCGTATATTTAGGATCGTTCGGCGAGAGATGATCCATAACAATCATATCCTGCTTTTGATTATAACGTAACAACATCGTAGCTCTATCGGCATATTCAAATACTAATCTACCTGTTAGAGTTCTGTTTAGTTTAAACAGTTTCTTCCCGAAAACCGGGAATCCTTTTCGATCAAAATAAAGAACCTCAACTACTTTTCGATTTATTAAAAAATCGGCACCATCCCATCCAATTAGTGTATAATAGGTTTGTGAATTCCATTTTTTTGTAACCATTTCATAGTATATGGCTCCATACCATTCCGAATGACTTTGATATAACCTTATTTCTCCGTCATAGTTGTATTTCTTATCATCAAGAAAAAAGAGGTCTATTTTATTTTTGTTCTTGTATTGTAAATATCCAAAATATTTGTAAGACCCATCATTAAATTGCAAATTCCACGTGTACACTCGTAACAACTTATCGTCTGATGTAAGAACCGTAATCCCTTTCACTTTACTGAAATTGGCATTGAAAGATTCAGGTCTTTTTAAAAAATCATTCAAATAACTGATTAAAACGTTATTATATTCTATTCGTAATTTATCTGATTTAGAGTTTCTAATGTTATCAACTATTCCGGCTATGGAATCAATTTCCGGTAATATCAAAATATCCTTTGAAAATAAATTTACATTCAAAAGAAAAAATACTACAAAAATCAACACGTATCTTCCACCCATATTAAATTAAGGTTTACTAAATAATAAACGTAAACGCTTTAAATTATTTTGTAAAAATAGAATATTTTTATCATTTTCTGCAGAAAAGAAAAACTCTAAGAGAAAATTTCCGCAAGAGCCGTTTTTATTAAATCACAAACCTGCTCTATTTCTTGATTACTTATGGTTAATGGTGGAGCTATTCTAAAGGCAGTATCGTGAAAAATAAACCAGTCGGTAACAAAACCAACTTCTAATCCTTTTCGTACAAGGTTCATGACCTTATCGCTATCTCCAAGTTCTACTGAGAGTAATAACCCTCGCCCGCGAATTTCTTTAATATGCTCATTACTCGAAAGTAAGTCCCGGAATAATTTCTCTTTTTGTGAAACTTGTAAAACAATTCCGGATTCATTTATATATTTTATTGCCTCCAAAGAAGCTGCACAACATACCGGATGCCCACCAAAAGTAGTAATATGCCCCAAAACAGGATTTGAAGTAAACGAATGCATTATTTCTTTATTGGCAACTATTGCACCAAGAGGCATTCCTCCTCCAAAAGCTTTAGCAAAACAAATAATATCGGGAATGAACCCATATTGCAAAAAACCAAACATATCGCCTGTACGTCCAAATCCGGTTTGAATCTCATCAACCACTATCAGGCAATTATTTTTTTTGCATTTTTCCACCAACTTTCGAATATATTCCTTTGACGGAACAACAATTCCTGCCTCTGCCATTACCGGCTCAAATATTACACAAGCAGTATTTTTATCTATGATATCTAATTGACCAAAATTATCGGGTTGAATATGATAAACTTCCGGCAGTAAGGGTCTGAATGAGTTTTTAAAATTTTCGTTTCCACAGAGGCTCAAAGCTCCATGAGAACTACCGTGATAGGCATTTTTAAAAGAAACTATTCTTGTTTTCCCTGTATATCTTTTTGCTAATTTGATGGCTGCCTCAACTGCTTCGCTTCCGCTATTTACAAAATAAACATTGTTAAGTTTTTCGGGCAACATTTTAACAAGATACTCGGCAAGTTTCACCTGAGGCGACTGAATAAACTCACCATATACCATCAGATGCGAGTATGATTCTATCTGTTTCTTTACAGCTTCAGTTACAGGCTTAAAATTATGACCAAGACTACTAACCGAAACCCCAGAAATCAAATCAAAAAGCTTTTTACCTTCCGGTGTGTAAAAAAAAACTCCTTCTGCTTTTTCTATTTCCAAAAGATATGGTGATGTAGAAGTCTGCCCGATATAATTAAGAAAAAGTTCCCTCAACGAATTCATTTTAACCCCTCTAATTTCGATAATAATCCATTTTTAAATTCTTCTTCTATCACTAAACAATCCTCAAAATGCTCTCTGTCATAAAAACATATAGAATTATCCTTTATTATCAACAATTTTGTAGGATTAATATAAACATTCTTTGATATCTGAATTAATCCGTTATTTTTCAATAAACTACCGCATTCTTCACATGAATTAATATGATATACTCTATCCTTAACTACAATATCAATTCCTTTATTCGAAGTAATAATAAAATATATGTCATTATGCGAAATTCTGATAAATGAATTTTTGATTTTTAAATAAATTGAATCTGAATTATTAAGACATTTTTTTTCGTAAGCTCTTTGAATAACTTTATTTACAGATTTCAAAAATCTTGAATATTCTATAGGTTTTAATAAATAATCAACAACATCGTATTGAAAAGTTTGAAGAGCATACTTTCTATCTCCCGAAATAACAATTATTTGAAAATCTTTATCACTAACCTCCTCCAAAAACTCTAATCCACTCTGTTGAGGCATTTCAATATCAAGAAAAATTAAGTTAACATTGTTATTTTTTATGAAATTTGCAGCTTCAGCAGGATTGCTATAACATCCCAGATTATTTATCAAACCACATTTTGAACAAAAAGTTCTGAGTTGTGATTGGATCACAGGATCATCATCAATAACAATGCAATTCATCAGGTAACAATTACTTCATAAAAGTTTTACGAAAAAGACAAAAAAAGGTTAGTATTTGTTTGATTATATTTCTACTTTTTCGACCACACAACTTATTTGTTCGATATTAAATATTTTTTTTACTGATAACATTAAATTATCAACCTCTTTTGTACTAATAAACTGAATTTTAGTTTTAAAAATTTCCGGACTCAAAATGTGATTTGTCATCAATAAATCTTTAACTCTTATAGCTACCGGTTTTGCAGAGTCAATAATTTTTATATTATCTCCTGTAAATTTCTTGATTGAATCATAAAAAAGAGGATAATGCGTACAACCAAGAACAAGATAATCAATATTTAATTCTACTAATGGTTTAACATATTTTTCAATCAAGTCATCAACTTGTTTTCCATCAAAAATCCCGGCTTCTGCAAGTTCTACAAGTCCTTTTGCTACTTGCATATGAATTTTTACGTAATCTTTGTATTTGTTTGAGGTGTTAATAAAGTGATTACCTCTAAAAGTACCTTCAGTGGCCAGCACGCCTATATTTTTTGTTTTTGTGTTCAATGCTGCTGGTTTAATTGCTGGCTCTAGACCCACAATCGGAATTGAATATTTTTTCCTTAAATCATAAATTGCTCCTGCAGTTGCAGTATTACAGGCAACTACAATCATTTTTACATTATGCTGTAATAAATAATCAGCGAGCCTAAACACTAAATGTTTAATCTCTTCTTTTGATTTTGGCCCATAAGGGGCATTTTTACTATCAGCTATATAAATATATTCTTCGTTTGGTAAATCCTCGACGATTTGCCTTAAAACCGTAAGTCCTCCTATTCCGCTATCAATAACTCCAATTGGTCTTTCCATAACAAAAAATCCCGGTATAATCCGAGATAAATTGTATGTTTTTGTAAATTATTTTATACCTAACTTTGCTTTAACATCATTAGTAACATCAATACTTTCGGATGAATAGTACAATAAACTTGAAACATCAAAAATATATATTAAACCTTTTTCTTCTCCTACCTGTTTAATTGCATTTTTAATTTTATTATAAATAGGCTCTAAAAGTTCGGTTTCTTTTGCTTGTAAGTCTTCCTGTGCAGTTGACTGAAATGCTTGTATTCTTTGCTGTAATCCAATAATTTCTTCTTCTTTCATTTGTTTAATAGCTTTACCGTAGGTATCAACATTTGCCATGTAATCATTATATTTTGTTTCGAGCTCTTTATTTAAACTCTGTAATTGAGCTTCGAGAGTTCTTGCATAATCTTCCAACTGCTTTGATGCTGTGGCTTTTTCAGGCATATTGGAAAAAATTGCAGATACATCAACATGTCCAAATTTCCCTTTTTGAGCAAAAACACTTATAGACAATACACTAATTAAAATAATTCCAAGTAACTTTTTCATAATATTCAATTTTATTAAATTTTAAAATACAAAAATACAAATTAATTTTTAAATCCAAGTTTTTTCAAAACATCATCACTTTTATCATAACGAGGATCGGTATAAATCATATTAGGACTATTTGCGGTATCAAAAATAACAGCAAAAGATCCTTCCTGAGCTATTTCTTTTATGGCATTATAAATGTCGTTTTGCAAAGGTTTTATTAACTCTTCACGTTTTTTAAAAAGCATTCCGTCTTTCCCGAAATATTTTTGTTGTAAATCTCTCATCTCTCTTTCTTTTTGCATAATTTCCTGTTCCCTTTTAGCTCTTAGCTCTTCGGTAAGCAGTATTCTTTCGGCCTGATAATCTGCATACATTTTATCAATTTCAGCTTTTTTCTGATCAATTTCTTTTTTCCAGGCAGCAGCAAGATCGTCTAATTGTATTTTTGCTGTTTCATAAGCCGGAATATTATTTAAAATGTATTCGGTATCAACGTAAGCATATTTTTGAGCAAACACAAAACTTACGAATGTAACTAAGATAAGAGAAATTGCTAATTTTTTCATAATCATAATTTTTTTGTCCAAATTTATTCTTTTACAAAATATGTTCCAAATTTTTTAGAACTGCTGCCCTATTACAAAATGGAACTGACTCTTATTCTGTCCCACACTACCGGGAATATTGTCAAAGCCATAACCCCAATCAACACCTAACATTCCTATCATAGGCATAAAGATTCTAACACCCACACCGGCTGAACGTTTAACATCAAAAGGGTTGAAATTTTGAATATCATACCAGGCATTACCGGCTTCAACAAATCCAATCATGTACAAGGTAGCAGTTGGATTAAGAGAAAGAGGATACCTTAGCTCAACTGTAAATTTGTCGTAAAGATTTCCTCCTTTTGCAGGAGTTAAAGAGTTATTTGCATAACCTCTTAAACCAACAGTTTCGAGTCCGTAAAGATTATAACCGTAAAGTCCGTCGCCACCAAGCTGAAATCCTTCGAAAGGAGAAGGACCTACTTTTCTGTTATACATTGCCAAAATACCGAACTCAAATTTTGACATCAATACAAGAGCTCGGGAACTGCCATCTTTAGCCCCGGCAAGGGTTGTAAACCATAATCCTGATAATTTATATTTATGATATTCAATCCATTTATATCTTTCTTGAGACGACATATCATCAGTGTATTCTTTTCCGTTAAATAATGAATATGGTGGAGTAAGTTCAACAGATAAAGAAAAACTCGAACCCATTGTCGGGAAAATTGGGTTTGGCCCCGAAGAATTTCTACCAATAACCGTTTTAAAACTTAAATTATTCGAATATCCGTCCTTGTAAATAAAGTTACTAAAATTTTTAAGGTTATAGAATTTATATCCTATTTCATTGTACAGAGTGAAATAATCATCCGGCACTCTCAATCTTTGTCCTAATCCTAAACCTGCTCCTGTAACCTTAAAAAAGTTTTTTGTTGTATCACTACTGTAACCTCCTAACGACATGTTTGAATGATATACCGAAGTAGTGAATGCATTAGGTCTTTTGCCGCCAAACCAGGGTTCAATAAATTGGAAGCTATAATTTTGATACCATGTCCCCGAAGCCTGACCTCGAATTGATAACCTTTGTCCATCTCCTGAAGGTAAAGGGCGATAAGCATCTTTATTAAAGATGTTTTTCAGTGAAAAATTATTAAAAGATAATCCCAAAGTTCCAACAATCATTCCTGCTCCGTATCCTCCTGAAAGCTCTATCTGGTCAGAAGGCTTTTCTTCAACAATATATTCCAGGTCAACAGTCCCGTCAACCGGCTCAGGATTAAAATCCACATTTAATTTTTCAGGATCAAAATATCCAAGCTGGGCAAGTTCTCGTATTGTTCTTTGAACATCAGAACGCCTGTAAAGACTTCCCGGTCGAGTCCTGATTTCTCGCAAAATAACATGATCATTTGTTCTGTTGTTACCTGTAACTGTAACTCTATTTATTCGAGCTTGCTTTCCTTCGTAAATACGCATTTCAATGTCAATCGAATCATTTACAACAGCAATCTCAACAGGAACAATATTAGAAAACAGATATCCATTATCCTGATACAAAGACATAACCCCATCGGGATCATAAAGTAATTTTTCCTCAAGTAATTTTTTATTATAAACATCTCCTGGTTTTATTCCCAGCACCTTTGACAATACTTCTGAACTATACTTGGTATTTCCAACCCAGGTAATATTGCGGAAATAGTATTTTTCACCTTCATCTATAAATATATAAATATCAATAAGTTTATCATCTATTTTAACAATAGAGTCTCTGATTATTTTTGCATCACGATATCCAAGTTCGTTATACTTATTAATTATATTCTTTTTATCAGCTTCAAAATCTTTTTCGATAAATTTTGATGATTTAAAAATATTATACCATGCCTTCTCTTTTGTTGACTTCATTGCTCTTTTGAGCTTTGAATTTGCTCTTGCTTCGGGATTTCGGAAAGAATTCCAGAAATTTTTCTCATTACCTATTTTGTCATTACCAATAAAAATAATGTTATTTATTTTAACTCTTTTATTTTTATTTATGTTAAATACCAAAGATACGGAATTAGGCATGATTGTATCAGGAGTTTGAACAGTATTTACTTCAACATTTAGAAATCCTTTATCAATAAAATAGTCAATAATTTTATTTTCTGCTGAGATTATTGTGTTATCGGTAACTTGAACTCCCTTGATCAATTTGATGAGATCTCTAATATCATCCGCTTCGGATTTTTTTATACCTGTAAAACTAAATCTTGAGAGTCTTGGTCGTTCTTGGAGATAAATGTCAATAAATGCTCTATTGTTAATTACATTAGTAAGAGTGATTTTTATTTCGGAAAACAATCCCTGGTCGTAAAGCTTTTTAATAACTTTTGTAATTTGTTCTCCGGGAATCATAATTTTTTGTCCTATTTCTAATCCTGTAAGATAAAGTAACACGTCCTGATCGAGGTATTGCACACCTGAAATAGTAACCCCTCCTAATTCATACTCTTTTGGTTGGGCATAATCAACATCGGGGATATTTGTTGTAATAATCTCTTGCGAAAAAACGGATAAAGAATATAATCCTGCGACAATAAATAAAAATTTTAATTTCATTTTTTTAAAATTAAGAAATTTGCTCACTTGTTTTTCCAAATCTTCTTTCTCTTTTCTGATAGTCGTAAACAGCTTTGTAAAATTCTTCCTTACTGAAATCAGGCCAGAGAACATCAGTGAAATAAAGTTCAGAATATGCTAATTGGTAAAGAAGAAAATTACTAATTCTTATTTCTCCGCTTGTACGAATTAAGAGATCAGGGTCGGGAATATCTTTAGTAGTAAGGTATTGTTTAAAAATTTCATCATTAATTTCTTCGGAGATTAATTTGCCCGATTTTACATCTTTAATCAAATTATTGACTGCATTTAAAATTTCCCATCTCCCGCTATAGCTAAGAGCAACATTGAAGACAAGTTTATCATTTTTTTGTGTTTGTCGAATAACATTATTTACTGCCATTTGAACATGAGAAGGCAGTCTGTCTAACTGACCGAGTACATTAACTTTAATTCCGTGTTTTTTAAATTGTGGCAGTTCTTTGTTAATTGAAGTAACCAATAATTCCATTAGTCCATTAACTTCTTCTTTAGGTCTGTTCCAATTCTCTGTTGAGAAAGCATAAACTGTTAGGAATTTTACACCTAGTTCGCCACAAGCTTCGAGCACGTTTTTTAAGGCTTTTGCGCCTTCATTATGGCCTGCTAATCTGTTTTTAGACCTGGCTTTTGCCCAACGACCGTTTCCGTCCATAATTACAGCCACATGTGAAGGCACCCTATTCAAATCTATTTGTTCGAGATAATTCATTTCTTTAATATTGATAATATGCAGGACAACCTAATCCTCCAATTTTAAACGTGTAAGATAAAGTTACTGAAGCAATAGAATACCAATCTTTTTGGAATCTGAAGCCTCTTTGCTTATGCCATAAAACCTCATCTACCGGAATCCCGTAATTACTGTCGTAATTTGAGAGGTCTTCGCCTGATACAGAATCCAGGTAATCTGAAAATGTTTTTCGGAAAGACCATTCAGCACCTAAAACCAAACGCGGAGTTAGATTCTTTTTTACTCCAAATCCTACAGGAATAGCAACTCCGATAATATCCTGAGCAGAGTTGGCAAGATATAAAGCCAGACCTACTTGCAAATAAGGTGTAAAACTTTCTTTACGGGTATCTCCAATTAAATAAGGTTTGAAATTTACTTCAAACATTCCTGCCAGTTCAATCAAAGAAGTTTCGAACCTACGATCTCTTAAAATCTGAAATCCATTGTTAAAATCTGCATCATCGGCAGATAGGCGAGTATATAAACCATTCAATCTAACATTATATCTACCATTAAAATGATACCTGAAAAAACCTCCAAAATTAAGATGTGGTTGATAAAAATGATTAGCAAGGTTTAGATCGCCCATATAATAAGCACCTCCGGCATGACCACCGAACTCGATTCCTCTTTGAGAAAAAGTTTTTGTGCCTGACCAGCAAAATAGTAGAACTACTAATAAAACCTTTAGGCTATAAAGAATTGGCTTATAAGAACCTGACATCATCATAAAAATATTAACTTCCCCACATACAACGTAAATAAGCAACAAATATTATAATTAAGTTGCATTAGAATTTCGGAAGCCCCGGAAGTCTTGGACGCAATTTATAAGAAACTTTTAAAGTTAGAAACATGTATGAATCATTATACTTACTCTGCCCACGTTGTTGTCCTGGACCAACACCAGACCACGCCGGATCAGCAGTACCACTACTAAAATATGCAGCCATTGGGTCAGAGAAAATATTAGGATCAACATAAGTTGTACTTACATCATCCATATAATCAGTGAAAGCATATCTGAAACCAAAGTCGAAACCAACTCCGATATTTCTGTCAACAAGATAATTCATACCTATACCTACCGGAATTGCCATACTTAAGCGAGAATATTTTTCTCTTGTAGGAATAATTCCCTGTCCTTCGGTACCAAGAGGTTGAAGAGCATACCATTTGCCGTCGGTATATTGTCCTTTTGGATTAAAGTAAATTCCGCTGATACCGGTGAAAACATAGAAATTTGGTAAATTTCCTCTTCCTTTAATTCTTCTTAAATCATATCTGTGACCATACCTTTCTTTAACAATCGAATATTCGATAGTCCCAGAAAGTTCGATGATTGGAGAACGGAAATGCAAATTTCGGCTGTTACGATGATATTCTAATGTAAATTGATCGCTTCCATAAAGCCTCCCGTAAAATAAACTGGCTTTAACTGCCAAAGGTTCTGCAATTTTATAGCCATAACCGGCTTGAAAAAGCCAACGAGAAGATTTAAGATCAAAGTCTTTGATGGAGTGAGTTCCGATAGTATTGGCACCTCCAAGATCTCCAAGGAAATTGGTTGTTCCGGATCCGAAAAATACTTCGTGTCTTATTTTTCTCCAGTGAACATTAAATTGGGAAAAACTCGTCCCAATAAAGAGGAAAAACAACAAAAAAAGACTAACAATTCTTTTCATAATTTCAATTTTAATTTAATTAAAATGCTCATTATAAGCATTTTATCCCCTCACATCAATACCCCACATCAGTTTATTTCTCAAAGTGCTAAAATAATTATTTTTTAGCAAATTTACAAAATTAATGTTAAATTTTGCTTTTTTTATAAAAAATTCAACGTTATTTTTTACCACATAAGCCCTATGATCAAGTGATACAAGGATTTTAGTTTCACTGGAATCAACACTCACCTTTAATTCAGTATCTGCGGATAAGACCAGAGGTCTAACAGTGAGATTATGATTTGCTATTGGTGTTATTGTTATAACATTCGATCCGGGAACGACAATCGGGCCTCCGCAACTCATTGAATATGCAGTAGAACCGGTTGGTGTAGAAAAAATTAAACCATCCGACCAATAAGTATTTATGTAATTATCATCAGCACAAACTTTTGTTTTAATCATGTTGAGCTTTGAAAATTTCTGAATAGTGAAATCATTAAGGCAAAAATTCAAATTGCCATAAAATTTGTTTTCTGAATAAATTTCGAGCAACATTCTTTTATCGAGTGTATAATCACCTTCGATTATCTGATTTATTGATTTCAGAAGATTCGTAGCATTTACATAAGCAAGAATTCCAAGTCGTCCGGTATTAATTCCAACTATAGGGATAGCGGAATCCTTAACAATAGAGGCAGATTCTAGAAAAGAGCCATCACCGCCAATACTTATAAAAAAATCAATTTTAATATCTGTCGGCAATTCATTTTCAAACAATCCCTCTACTTCGGGGAAATATAAAACCTTTTTCGTGATAAAATCGTGAAAACTTTTATTCAAAAAAACTTTTACATTTAGAGCTTTGAACTCTTCAAAAAGTTGAATTATCATCCCGTTGAAACTGTTTCCGAAGCCTCGTCCGTAAATTGCAATATTCATACTTAAAAAACTTTGTAAATTGGTGTCTTATAATTTACAAATATACCTGTTTTATTGATATTTTTAACATAAGCTGCATAAAACTGCAATAGTCTGTCGTAATATGTCTCGAAACTAATTCCTATTCCTGCCGATATCAAGAGTTTTTCCTGTAAAAAATTAATATCTCTGTAATGCGACCCATAAGCATATCCCATATCAAAAAATCCGTCTAAATAAATCCTGCTGTATGTTTTAGAAAACGATTCCGGGAGCAACAAAGGAAGATTGTGGATTCTGAATCTGCTTAATAAAAACGAAACAGTATTTTGTAATTTAAAATTAGAAAATGAATCAAAATAATAAACCTCCAATCCACGTATCCAAAAATTTCTGTTAAACTCTATAATGTTTTGATATGAAAGATTTTGATTGTTTTGTGAGAACAAGAACGAAGCTGCAAATTCCGTTTTATAGTAGAATCTTTGAGAGATTGGATAGTTAAACTGAAAATTTCCGAAATATTCAATAAATGTTGAAGTTTGACCATTCAATGCATTGTGAAGATTAAAAGAATTTTCAAAAAGCAGTCCTTTTTGAGGATATGTTTTATTATCCCTATTATCAAAACTTTGATGAATTCTAAAAATTAAATATTCGGAAATTATCGGAAAGTTTGTTGATGTATCGTAATAAAATAAATTTACAGGCGAAACCAATCTTCTATATTTTAATCCAAAAGCAACCAGACCCGAAAATGCCGGACGATAAGTCAATAGTAAATAAGGTTCTAAACTGGTTTTGTTGTAATCGGTATCTGAACTTATAAAAACCGGCAAGTTTGAGAATATTTTTTGCTCAAAACGTTTCTGACGAAAAAAGTCAATCCCTGATTTTACAGAGAAAACCTTATTATCAAAAAATTCTTTTGAAGAATAAGCAATCGAAAAATGTTCTTTAAACCCAAATCTTAATTTAAGTTTTAATAAATCATTATTGCCGGTAAAATTCTTTAATTCGACAGAAATCCCGTAATTTATTTTATTCCAGTCTTGATTTTTTAAAAATGCAGGAAAATTTCTATCAGCATGTTCAAAGATAGGATATATCCAATAATACCACCTTTCAATTAGTTTTACATGGATGACAATAGAACAATCTCGATTTATTAAAGTATCAATAATAACAAAATTAAAAAGCCCGGATCGTTGAAGATTATTTTTAAATTCATCAATTTCAAAATCCGAAATGTTACTGCCAGCATTAAAAGGGGCTTCACGTAAGATTATTTCGCTTTTTGTTTTATTATTCCCTGAAATAATTATCTCATTAACAAAAAAATTTTCGCATTGCGATAATAAAGCAACAGGTAAGAGTAAAAAAATAATGATAAAAACTATTCGATACAAATTCAAATATTTAAAAAATTTATAAATGAATCATATCTATCCTGATAAAAAACCTTAAGTATATCCTCACTTAAAAACGAAGCTTTTACAGTATAGTCGTAACGTTCAAAAGTTTTTAAAATAGATGTCATATCTGTAACATCCAGTTTAATGGTAACATTAATTTGAGTTGATTGGTCGGAAGAAGAAACAAATAAGCACATCACTTTAGCGTTGTTGGATTCAATAATCTGAGATATTTCACTAAGCGAATAATCATGAATGGTCATTTCGAGAATAATGATGGCTCCGGCTTTTTCGATGCTTATAAGTTTGGAAAATTCAGTAACCAGTTTTTGAAGAGTAATTGCTCCGAGATATTTATTGTTTACATCAAGAACAGGAACAACAGAAATATTTAACTTAGCAACCAATTCAATAATTTCGAGGATATGTTGTTTTTCATAAACAAAAGGTCTGACCAACGACAATCTGTGATTACCAATAGGTTCGTCCGGAATATTATTATCAAAGATATCGGTATCTGAAATTAAGCCTAAAAATTCTTCGTTGTTAACAATTGGCAGATGTGATACTCTGAGATTGTCCATCCAATTTAAGACGTCGTTTCCGGTATCGGAGGTTTTCACTACCGGAATAGAATGAGCAATGAGATCACGAGCAAGCATAAAATATGATTTTTAATCTTTTATAATGCAAACTTAATACATATCTTTGTAAGAAAAAAATTTTTTAGAAATGACAAGGTTAAGCGTAAATATTAACAAGATTGCCACATTGAGAAATTCGCGTGGTGGCAATATTCCGGATGTAAAACTTGCAGCAATCCGATGTCAGCAATTCGGAGCAGAGGGAATTACTGTCCATCCCCGCCCCGATGAAAGACATATCCGATATAGCGATGTTTATCAAATCAAACCAATTATTACAACAGAGTTTAACATAGAAGGCTATCCCTCACCAAAGTTTATAAACTTAATAAAAGAAATCCGTCCCGACCAGGTAACATTAGTTCCGGATGCTCCTGATGCTTTAACATCAAATGCAGGATGGGATACTAAAAAGCATTATGAATTTTTAAAAGAACTTATTTCAGAATTTCAAAGCTGGGGAGTACGAACATCAATATTTGTTGACACAAATCCTCAAAACATTGAATGGGCAGCAAAAACAGGGACAAACCGCATTGAATTATACACTGAACCCTATGCTTCGATGTTCCCTAAAAATCCTGAACAAGCAGTGAAACCTTTTGCAGAAGCAACACAAATTGCCATAAGTCTTGGGCTGGATATTAATGCAGGGCATGATTTGAATCTGGAAAATTTAAAATATTTCGTAAAAAATGTTCCTCAGGTAAAAGAAGTTTCGATTGGTCATGCCTTGATATCCGATGCATTATATTTTGGTTTGGAAAATACTATCCAGTTATATTTGAGAGAGTTAAAGTAATTTATAAACAGTTTGTTTAAAATTATTTGGAGCGATATAAAAATTTAAACAAAAAAAATTGTAGGTTTGAAGTCTTAAAATAAAATAATATGTCAGAACAAAAAGTTAACTTGGAATTAGTAAAGGAATTAGGATTAACCGAAGAAGAATTTGAGTTAATAAAAAAATATTTAGGCAGAGAGCCCAACTTTACAGAGTTGAGTATTTATTCGGTAATGTGGAGTGAACATGCTTCTTATAAAAATTCCATAAAATGGTTAAAGACTCTCCCGCGAAAAGGAGACTGTTTACTTGCCGAAGCAGGAGAAGAAAATGCCGGACTGGTAGATATAGGGAACAATCTGGCTTGTGCTTTTAAAATAGAATCTCACAATCATCCCTCGGCAGTTGAGCCATATCAAGGAGCGGCTACAGGAGTAGGAGGAATTAACAGAGATATTTTTACCATGGGAGCACGTCCGATTGCACAGTTGAATTCATTGCGTTTCGGTAATCCTAATTCTAATCGCACAAAATATTTGCTGAAAGGAGTGGTAAAAGGAATCGGAGATTATGGAAATGCTTTCGGAGTGCCTGTTTTGGGAGGTGAATTATTTTTTGATGAATCTTACGATAATAATCCTCTTGTAAATGCTATGTCTGTTGGCATAGTAGAAAAAGGCAAAACCATATCAGCAAAAGCTGAAGGAGCAGGAAATCCTGTATTTATAGTTGGTTCATCAACAGGGAAAGACGGAATTCATGGCAGTACATTTGCCTCGATGGATTTGTCAGAAAACTCTGCCGACGACATCCCATCAATACAGGTAGGAGATCCATTTCAAGAAAAATTATTGCTTGAAGCTACTATAGAATTAGCTGAAACTGATGCTATTGTTGGGATGCAAGATATGGGAGCTGCCGGAATTATTTGTTCTACCAGCGAAATGTCGGCCAGAGGTAATTGCGGAATGCGTATAGACCTTTCAAAAGTTCCTTTACGCCAAAAAAACATTGATGCGTGGGAAATATTGCTTTCTGAATCTCAGGAACGCATGCTCGTAGTAATAAAAAAAGGGAAGGAAGATATAGTGAAAAAAATCTTCGAAAAATGGGACCTGAACTGTGCTCAAATAGGGGAAGTAATTGACGAAGACAAACTCTATTTTTACTATAAAGGAGAATTAGTAGCAGAAGTTCCGGCACAAAGTCTTGTTCTGGGAGGAGGAGCTCCGGTATATGACAGAGAATATAAAGAGCCGGACTATTTTTCGAAAATTAAAAATTTCGATATTGATTCAATCCCGGAACCAACAAATCTAAAAGAAGTTGCAGATTTCTTAACTTCTCATCCAAATATCGCCTCAAAGAAATGGGTTTATGAGCAATACGACACAATGGTTCGTACCGTAAACCTAACAACAAATCGTCCTGCTGATGCCGGAGTAATAAATATAAAAGGAACTCAAAAAGCTCTTGCTGTAACAACTGATTGTAATAGCCGTTACGTTAAGTCTGACCCGGAAAAAGGAGCAATGATTGCCGTAGCGGAAGCTGCACGTAATATAGCCTGTACCGGAGCAAAGCCATTAGCAATTACTAATTGTTTAAACTTTGGTTCTCCATTAATTCCCGAAAGTTATTGGGAATTTGTAATGGCAGTAAAAGGAATGGGAAAAGCTTGTTCAGCATTTAATACACCTGTAACCGGCGGAAATGTATCTTTCTACAATCAAACAACAATTGGCGGAGTTTCAAAAGCTGTGAACCCAACTCCTGTAATCGGGATGCTCGGAATTATGGAAGACAAATCATTTCTGACACCACTTGCCTTTAAACAAAAAGGAGATATGATTTATCTTGTAGGAAATTTAAGCAACGACATTTGTTCATCGGAATATTTATATTCTTACCACAAAGTAAAACTATCTCCTGCACCTGAATTTGACCTTGACTTCGAAGTGAAATTGAATAAAATCTTGCAAGAATTGGCCAAAAAATCTTTAGTCAATTCAATGCATGATGTATCAGATGGCGGATTGTATATAACTCTTCTTGAATCTGCAATGCCAAATAATTTAGGGTTCGACATAACTACTGCTTCAGAAGTTAGGACTGATGCTTTCTTGTTTGGTGAGGCTCAAGGCAGAGTGGTTGTAACTGTTCCAATAGAAAAAGAAATGGATTTTGTTGATTTTATGATGAAAAACAAATTCCCATTCTACACTTTAGGTCATGTAACAAAAGGCGAATTGAGAATTGATGACATCTCATTCGGTTTTATTTCGGATGCAAAAGAAAAATACGAAACCGCTCTGGAGAAACTTTTAGAAAGCTGATTTCTGATGATATCTCTAAACAACATTACTGTCCGGTTTGGGTCTTTTGAGCTTTTTACCGGAATTACGTTCATGATTAATCAACGCGATCGTATTGGGTTTGTTGGTAAAAACGGAGCCGGCAAAAGTACTTTGCTAAAATTAATTTCCGGAGAATTTTCTCCAAGCGAAGGGAATATTTCAAAACCTTCGGAAATTAGCATTGGATATCTTCCACAACAATTAATTTTACAAAACAACAATAATTCTGTTATAGAAGAGGCAAAACTTGCTTTCAGCGAATTTCTTAAACTTCAGGAAGAACTCGATGAACTAAATATAAAAATATCAACTGCAACTGATTTTGAAAATGAAGAATATTTAAAAGCCATTGAAAGAATCAGTTTTCTTACCGAACATTTAAGCATACATGGACTTAACAGCATAGAATCTGATACTGAAAAAGTGCTTAAAGGTCTGGGGTTTTCATCCGAAGATCTAAAACGCAAAGTAACAGAATTCAGCGGAGGCTGGAGAATGCGAATTGAGTTAGCAAAAATTCTATTGAAAAATCCGGATTTATTGCTGCTCGATGAACCAACCAATCACCTCGATATTGAAGCAATTCAATGGTTAGAAGAGTTTATTGCGGATTATCGTGGAGCGGTAGTTGTAATTTCTCACGATAGAGCATTTTTAGACAATGTTACAACACGAACTATTGAGTTAAATTTAGGTAAAATCTATGACTATAAAGTTTCTTACAGTCAATTTAAAAAACTGCAACAAGAAAGAATAAAACAACAATTAGCATCCTACGAAAATCAGCAAAAGTTAATAAAAGACACAGAAGAATTTATTGAAAGATTCAGATATAAAGCCACAAAAGCCAATCAAGTTCAGTCAAGGATAAAACAGTTAGAGAAACTGGAGATTATAGAAGTTGACGAGCTGGATAATTCAAGATTAAACATAAAATTTGCACCTGCCCCACGATCAGGAGATGTAGTTGTTGAAACTAAAGATTTAACTAAATATTATGGGAACAAATTAGTTCTCAAAGACATTAATTTAGTAGTTGAAAGAGGAGAAAAAATTGCATTTGTCGGTCGTAATGGAGAAGGAAAAACAACTCTATCCAAAATAATTACAGGTGAACTGGATTATGAGGGTGTTTTAAAAATCGGACATAATGTAAAAATCGGATATTTTGCCCAAAATCAAGACGAACTTTTAAATCCGGAGCTAACAGTCTTCGAGACTCTCGACAGTGTAGCCGTTGGTGATATCCGAACAAAACTACGCGATATATTAGGAGCATTTCTTTTTTCGGGCGAAGATATTGAGAAGAAAGTCAAAGTTCTTTCGGGAGGAGAGCAAAGTCGCTTATCTCTGGCAAAACTTCTGCTCGAACCCTACAATTTACTCGTTCTCGACGAACCTACCAATCACCTCGATATGAGATCAAAAGATATTCTGAAAGATGCCTTGAAAAAATTTGATGGCACTCTAATTTTAGTTTCACACGACAGATATTTTCTAGATGGATTGGTTGAAAAAATTTACGAATTCAAAAATCATAAAATCTACCAGCATATCGGAGGCATTTATGATTTTATAAAAAAGCGGAAAATAGAAGATCTAAAAGACCTTGAATACAAAGAAAAAACTAAGTCTTTACCAAAAACTGAAATTATTTCCGAAAACAAAAAAAATTACCTTGAAAAAAAAGAATTTGACCGGAGGAAGCGACAACTTAAAAGCAAAATTGAAAAATCAGAAGATACAATTCATCAACTCGAAACAAAACTCGAAAACCTGAACGCACTACTAAACACAACTGTTGATAGCAAGAAGATAGAAGAATTATACAAACAGTTTTCCGAACTCGAAAAGCAACTCGAAAAAGAAATGGCTAATTGGGAAATTTTAACTCTCGAATTAGAAGATTTTGAAAATAATTTTTCAGAAAAATAAAATAAAAAGTATTATTTTTGAATAATTCATATATTTGTAATAAAAAATGGATAAAATCAAGCTGGAGGTTCTGGGATTATCTTATAGCCAAACACAAGTTGGAGCTTATGCCTTAATTCTTTCGGTAGAAAATTCCGAAGAAAGAATTCCAATAATCATTGGTGGTTTTGAGGCACAAGCAATTGCCATACAGCTTGAGGGGTTAAAACCTCCCCGTCCGTTAACTCATGATTTGTTCGTTAAATTTGCTGAAATTGTCGGCTATACCATTTCTGAAATTTTTATTCATTCGCTGGATGAAGGGATTTTTTATTCAAAAATCTTTATAAAAAATAACAATACAGGAGATAGTTTTGAAATTGATTCCCGAACCTCCGATGCCGTTGCATTAGCATTAAGATTTAATGCTCCAATATACACTACTCCACAAATTGTTCAAAAAGCAGGGATTTTAATAAATATTACCGAAGAAGACAAAGAATCAATAAATCCTAAAGAAACTAAACAGTCAACATATAAAAAATCTTCGCTGGAAGACTTATCTGTTGAAGAATTGGAAGTCCTTATGAATGAAGCCATTGAAAAAGAAGAATACGAAAAAGCATCTAAAATCAGAGATATTATTAACAGAAAAAAGACCGGACTATGAAAAGAATTTTGGGTTTTGTGTTGATTATTATTTTACTTGGTTTTACCGGAGTTGTTAATGCAGAAAATAATCAGTTTGATTTTAAAGGACATTGGTTAGGAGTCGCAGATAAGGACACTGCCAGGTTTGAATTCATTAGCAATAATTTGTTGAAAATTGTTACTAATGATAAAGAAGAGTTGTTTTATTACTATTTTGATGAAACAACGATTTATGCCTCTTCTGAAATTACTAAAGCTCAAAAAATTGATTCCATCCTGCTCATTGATGGCAATATGCTTTATTTTTCGGAAGGTAAAATAATTGAGAAAAATAATGAGGACAGTATAAAACAAAACCTGAATTTTGAGAAGATCCCTTATGTTGTAAACAATAATTTTCTGATGATTAAATTCAGGGACAAGGATTATTCCTTAGTATCACAACAAACAGCAGTAAAGTCCACAGTTATGCCTCAAATGGGTTTTACTTTTAAATCGTTTTTGCGTGGGATGTTAGGGATGTTAGTTTTAATTTTTATAGCCTGGATTTTTAGCACAAACAGAAAAGCAATTTCGTGGAGAGTTGTTGGAATAGGATTGTCGGCTCAGGCTTTACTTGCAATTGGAGTATTAAAAGTCCCCTTTATAAAGATGATTTTTGAATTTGTAGGAAAAATATTCGTAAAGATTCTTTCATTTTCCTCTGCCGGAGCAGAATTTTTGCTTGGTGGCCTTCTTGATGTAAATACTTATGGCTATATTTTTGCTTTCCAAATATTACCGACAATAATATTTTTCTCAGCTCTTACAAGTGTTTTATTTTATCTTGGAATAATTCAAAAGGTAGTTTATGTATTGGCATGGCTCATGACAAAAGCTATGAAAATAAGCGGAGCAGAAAGTTTATCGGTATCAGGAAATATCTTTTTAGGACAAACAGAAGCTCCACTAATGATTAAAGCCTATCTGGAAAAAATGAATAAATCCGAAATTCTGCTAGTTATGATTGGCGGAATGGCAACGGTTGCCGGTGGTGTTTTGGCTGCCTATATCGGATTTTTGGGAGGAAATGATCCGGTTATGAGGTTAGAGTTTGCAAAACATTTGCTTGCAGCATCTGTAATGGCAGCTCCGGGAGCAGTTGTCGTATCAAAAATTCTGTGCCCTCAAACCGAAGAAATTGATAAAAATGTGACTGTTTCTAAAGAAAAAGTTGGGACAAACTTCCTTGATGCAATGGCAAATGGTACTACAGAAGGACTAAAATTAGCTGCTAACGTAGCTGCAATGCTACTTGTTTTTGTAGCCTTTATTGCAATGTTTAATTTTATTGTAGGAAAAATCGGAGATTGGACTCACTTAAACCCAATGATATCAGAACTTACAGGCGGAAATTACGACAGATTATCATTACAAATAATTCTGGGATATACTTTTGCTCCTTTAATGTGGCTAATTGGAGTTTCACCTCAAGACATTACGTTGGTTGGACGACTACTTGGAGAAAAATTAATTATGAGTGAATTTATAGGCTATATTAGCTTAGCTGATCTTAAAACAATTGGAGCTTTTGCTGAGCAAAAATCTATAATAATGGCTACCTATATGTTATGTGGCTTTGCTAATTTTGCATCCATAGGAATTCAGATAGGTGGAATCGGTTCATTAGCTCCGGGACAAAGGAAACAACTCTCAAAATTTGGAATGAGAGCCCTATTGGGTGGTTCTTTGGCCTCACTTTTATCGGCAACTATGGTAGGAATGATTTTAGGTTAATATGAAACAATATTTAGATTTATTAAGACACGTTAAAGAAAACGGAACTATTAAACACGATCGAACAGGTACAGGCACTAAAAGTGTATTTGGTTATCAAATGCGGTTCGATTTACAAAATGGTTTTCCATTACTTACTACTAAAAAACTGCATCTTAAGTCAATTATTTATGAACTTCTATGGTTTCTAAAAGGAGATACTAATATTAAATATCTTAACGATAATGGTGTAAGAATTTGGGATGAATGGGCTGATGAAAATGGGAATTTAGGAAATATTTACGGATATCAATGGAGGTCGTGGCCGGCTCCCGATGGAAAACACATTGACCAGATTAAAATTTTAATTGATGGATTAAAAAATAATCCGGATTCAAGAAGACATATCGTTAGTGCATGGAATGTCTCTGATTTAGACAAAATGGCTTTGCCGCCCTGTCATATTTTGTTTCAATTCTATGTTGCCAATGGAAAACTTTCATGTCAGCTTTATCAAAGAAGTGCTGATTTATTCCTGGGTGTACCTTTTAACATAGCTTCTTATTCTTTACTCACTATGATGATTGCACAGGTATGTGGATATGAGCCCGGAGAATTTATTCATACTCTTGGTGATGCTCACATTTATTTAAATCATTTAGAACAAGTTGAGCTACAATTAACAAGAGACCCTAGAGAACTTCCAAAAATGAAATTAAATCCATGGGTTAAAGATATTTGTGAATTCAAATTTGAGGATTTTCAATTAGAAAACTACAATCCCCATCCGCATATAAAGGGAGACGTATCAGTTTAAAGTTATGAAAATAAATATTATAGTTGCAGTAGCAGAGAATAATGCTATCGGAAAGAATAATCAATTATTGTGGCATATTTCTGATGATTTAAAAAGATTTAAGAAATTAACTTCAGGAAAAACAGTTTTAATGGGACGATTAACTTATTATTCATTGCCCAACGGAGCTTTGCCCAACAGAAGAAACATTGTAATTACAGATTGTTCATCGGATTGTTGTCCCGGTGCCGAAAAAGTATCTTCGATTGAAGAAGCATTAAATCTTTTAGCAACAGAAGATGAAATTTTCATAATTGGAGGTGGAATGATATACAAACAATTTTTACCGCTTGCTGATAAAATATTTTTAACAAAAGTTCACAAAACTTATGATGCAGATGTTTTCTTTCCTGAAATAGATATGAGTAAATGGAAAATCATAGAGGAAGAGCATCATTTAGAAAATGATCCGCCATACAGTTATTTAACTTTAGAAAAAAGATAAAGAATAGTTTTTAAAAGTTTTTGAATTAATAAAAAAAAGAGACTGCCTTTTTGGGACAGTCTCTTTAAAAATTTGGCGGCGACCTACTCTCCCGCTGAACGCAGTACCATCGGCGCTGATGAGCTTAACTTCCGAGTTCGGAATGGGATCGGGTGGAACCTCATCGCTATAGC
>CALJNE010000044.1 GCA_937982115.1 uncultured Bacteroidales bacterium
AATTCCAATTGAACCATCAAATTTATCAGGGACATAACCAGCATCCTCCAAAGCATTATAACATACTTCAAGAAAAACTCTGTGCTGAGGATCCATAATAGAAGCTTCTCTTGGATTGAAACCAAAGAACTCAGCATCAAACTTGTCAGCATCTTCAAGAACACCGCGGGCTTTAATAAATTTTATCTCTGAGTCAGGATTAGTGTTTGGAATAAACTCAAGTTCTTCATCAGTAAAAAAAGAAATTGATTCAACGCCATTTATGAGATTATTCCAGAATTCATTTATGTTTTTTGCTTTCGGATATCGGCCTGCAATGCCAATGATAGCTATGTCTGAATCTGTAGGTTTTATAATTTTCTTTAAGGGTTGAGGTTTGGAGCTAATAAGATTTCTTTTCTCGCTTATATATTCTCTTAAAGAAAATATAGATGGATAATTATATAAATCTACTACAGATATATTCTCTTTGAGATATTCTTTTACTTTAAGTTGAACTCTGCCGACTGAAATGGAATCACCACCAATATCAAAAAAATTGTCTTCGATACTAAATGAATCGGTACCTAAGACCTCCTGCCAGATTTTGATTAAAGTTTCTTCAATAAAATCGATTTCCACATCAGGTTTTTTTTGAGTGATTTTATTTTGTGAAGAAATTTTTTCTGACTTCAGCGCTTTTTTATCAATCTTTCCGCTGGGAGTTAGTGGAAGAGAATCTTTTTGAATATAAACTTTCGGAACCATATATAAAGGTAATTTCTCATCAAGAAATTTTCTGAGTGAATTTACATCAATAATTGTCCCGTTAGTTGAAAAATATGCGGCGAGAACTTTTTCTCCATTGTTGAGCTCCTGTAAAATAACTGCGGCAGATTTAATTCCAGGAAATTCCAGAATAAAATTTTCGATTTCACCCGGTTCAATTCTATAACCGTGAAGTTTAATCTGATCATCGGCTCTTCCTAAAAATTCAATTTCACCAGAATCATTAACTATTCCCAGATCACCTGTCTTGTAAAAAATATTTTCTTCATTATCAACAGAAATCTTTTGAAAGCGGGCAGCTGTCAGTTCATCTCTGTTCAGATATCCATCTGCAACACAAATTCCTCCAATAAAAATCTCGCCTTCTGAACCTGGATTTACAATATTAAGACTTTCATCTAACAATATTACTTTGGAATTTTTAATTGCACGACCAATTGGTGGAAGCTTCGGCCAGCTATCCGGATTTCCACTCAAAATAAATGATGTGCAAACATGAGTTTCTGATGGTCCGTATTGATTATGAAGAATTATATTTTTATGTGTTCTAAAAAACCGCCTTATCTGAGGAGTTATTATAAGCTGCTCACCTGCAGTAATTATATGCTTTAATTGAAAATCATAGTCAGTTTGTTCAGCTGCCTCTGCAAGCGTTTGCAGTGCGATATATGGTAAAAAGATTCTTTCGATTTTATTTTGTGAAATGAATTTAATTAATTCAAAAGGATCTTTGCGTGTCTTTTCATCAATCAGATATAAAGTTCCGCCGCTGGTTAAAGTAGAAAATATTTCCTGAAAAGAAACATCAAAGCTTATAGGAGCGAACTGCAATGTCCGGTAAACTCCTGCTGTCGATTCATTATTCTGCCAGTCAATAAGATTTGAAATGACCCGATGAGGCATTTTGATTCCTTTGGGTTTACCAGTTGAACCTGAGGTGTAAATCAAATAAATTAAATCATTGAGATCAGGATATTTCGTTTTGAATTTAGAAATACTGTTTCGTTGTATTCGTTCTACATAAATAGTTCGGATTCCACTAAAAGTTTTATTGTTCTTTTGATTACTTGTTGTTAAAATTACATCCGGTTTAGCATCCTCAATCATAAATCTGATTCTGTCAGCAGGATAATTCATATCAAGTGGTAAACAAGTTCCGCCAGCTTTAAGAATTCCCAAAACAGATGCAATCAAATCAAATGAACGTTCAATGGCAATTCCTATTATTGAATTCCTTAGAGTTCCGTTTTTAATTAAAACTTCAGCTATTGAATTTGCTCTGTCATTTAACTCCGCGTATGTGAGTTTATCAGAGCCAAATCTCAATGCTTCTTTTTCTTTAATGATAAATGACTGCTGTTCAAAAAGTTCGATAACTGATTTAATTTTATCCATATTACTAAATAATTATAATTCTTAATTTATCTTATTGAGGCTTAACGTGCTATTTGCTTTCCTAACTTAATATACATTAAAAATACGGGAGAAAGAAAAGATAACTTTGCTTTTGCTTTTTTGTTCAGAAATCCTTCAACTGTTTTCCAGTTGTATTGATTGGCAACATCAATTCCAATCGAAATGGAGAATGATAACATCTTTGCTGTATGCCACCAGCCCGAAGGGAAATATACACTATCACCAGCACTAAGCTTTATCTTAATCATAGTGGCATTCTGAAACAATGGAAATTGTTCCAAAGAAACATTTTCAATATCGGAAATTGCTGATACATTAAATTCTGCCCCTGTTTTAGGATAAAGGTATTTGGAATCTTCCGGACTGAACAGAATTAATTCCTTTTCACCTGCAATCTGATGAATGAATGTATCTGCTCCAGGCACATCATAATGCAGATAAGGGAAAGACCTTCCTCTGCCTCCGATAAATAATTCATACTGACCATAAGCAAATAAAGATGTTCTCAAAGGCGTGAAAACTTTGTGAAGAAAATAATTTGGTAAACAAAACTCTGATTCTGGTGAGATATCGGGTACAAGTTCAGGATATTCGTGGGCAATTCTGATATTTCTGTAATAAGGTGCCGGGTTGTTTTCGTTAGAATTAAGAGATAAGTCTATAATTTGAGCTAAAGAATATCTTTTGTTGTCAACTTCAACTATCTTGTTTTCATAATTTTCTGACCAGAATTTGGGCGTCCATTTTTCCAATGCTTTCCAATTTTTAGTTGCATCTTCAATTATTACAGGTTTTCGCTTTGCAACATATTCAGCTCTGAATTCATCAGGTGAAATATTTTTTATGCGATCAATTTTATTCATAGCTCTATCCTATAAGTTTACAGGTAAAAGATTTACTTTTTTCCGGCGGGAATTTATACCCTCAAAAATATCTCTTTATAATTCGAATCTTATGCCAATTAACAAAATTTTATCTTTACAAAAATGCCTTTTGGAGAAAGTTTTAATTATTTTTTGACCAAAAGATTATTCAAATACCTGAAAAGTTTCTTGAAATTAGATTTTTCATTAAAGGTTTATCATTCTGAGAAAGTGTAAAAATTTTTTATATCTGTAAAAATTAAAATGTTTAAAAAATTCGAATCTGAAATTCATATTTATTTAATAAACTTTTCTGAAAATAGAAATTCAGTTGAGAACTACATTCAATTTATTTCGGAAGATGAAAAAGAAAAAGTAAACAGGTTTAAATTTTCCGTTAACAGACAAAATTCAATTATAACT
>CALJNE010000045.1 GCA_937982115.1 uncultured Bacteroidales bacterium
ACGCGTATTGATATAAAAATCTTTATTATCTTTTGTTACTTTTGCCAACCCATCAATAAATCTTCCAGCCCAATCAAATGTTGGCTCTATAATAATTTTCTTATTTTTATCACAATATCCCCATTGGTCTCCTTTTCGGTAAGGAATTAAATCGGTTGTTTGAGCTAAAATATCAATGCTATTTACAATTAATACAAACAAAGAAGCAACTAATGTTTTCATTTTTTTCCTTATTTTTTATTTGATATTTTGAAAAATTTCTATTCACAATATTCTGTTCCATTAAAATCTATTACACAATATTTGCCATCTTTTACTACCAAAAAATAACCATTAAAATCTTTGTAACTTATATTATCATAGATGGGTTTAATAATTAACCTACCTTTGTAATCAATTACACCATATTTGTTATTAGAATCAACTATTATAAAATATTTCTCTTGGATAGATGTAATTTCTTTTTCTTTATACTGATTTGACGGAAAAATTTCTTTCCCATTTTCATCAATAACGATTATTTTTTCGTATTGGTCGTCGTTCGGCAAACAAACAAATGATATTTTATTTAATTTCGATATTTCGCAGAAATTGAGTCTCCAATCACCCATATAACCATCCATATAAAGATAAGGGCAATATGTATATATGAATGGAGTTATTATCTTAAATTTGTCATTCATAACAGCACATTCTCCATTATCATTTTCAATTAAATTGTTATAACCTATATAACGAATATTAACATATTTAATTGGAACAATCTCCTTGCCGCTAGAATCTAAGATTCCAACTTTATCATTTAAAGAAACTACAAATCCATTATCATTAAGGATAGATGTGTAATCATATTTAATTTGAATAATTTCTTTTCCTTCTTTATTTATAACACCCCATTTATCATTAATTTTAACAGCCGCAAAGCCATTATGGAATTTAGAAACATCATCGTATTTTGCAGGAATGACTTCTATGCCATTGGTGTCAATAAAACCCCATTTATCATTAATTTTAACAGCCGCAAAACCTTCTTCGAATTTAGATTCATCAATATATTCATACTTTGAAGGTAAAATTATTTTAAAATTCTTTATTATTCCATATTTTTTATCTTTTTCGTATATTCCTATACCTGATTTAGAAATAATAGATATATAATCATAATCGGTTAAAACTTCAACTTTATTATTTATATCTATTAAACTAAAATTCCATTTCTTATTCTTACGTACAACAGTAAATCCATTAGTAATGTTTCTAACTTCATAATATTTTGGTGGAATTATCTCATTTCCGAATTTATCAATAATCCCAAAATTTAACTCAGTATACTCTTTATTTCCTACAACAATAAAGTTTTCCGTTATAATCCAATTTCTCTCTCTATCTCTTTCAACTTCAACGTAGTCATATTTTTGTGAAACTTCTTTTCCTTCTTTATCAATAAAAAAATATTTTTTAGTTTCTTCGTCGTATATTAAAGATAGCCCTTCTTTAAAAGACCATGCATAATCATATATTGAAGGAATTATTTCTTTACCTTTTTTATCAACAAAACCATATTTACCATTTAAAATGACTCCACCAACATGTTCATAAAAAAATCCAGTCTCATCATATTTACATTCTACAATAATTTTTTTATTCTTGTCGCAATAGCCCCATTTATCGCCTTTGCGATAGGGGATTAAATCATGTGTTTGAGCTAAAATACTAATGCTATTTACAATTAATACAAACAAAGAAGCAACTAATGTTTTCATAAAATAAAATTTTTTAAAAAAATTACAAGTCCAAAATTATGTGTGAAATTGATTGAATGTTTCCACATTTAAAGGAATTTTTCCCACTTTTTAAAAGGTGGGAGAAAATATCCTATGTTCCGATCTTGTTAAGTTTTTTTATATGAGGTTTATCAAGATTCAACAAATGCTTTATTTATCGTCATTGTCCTTTTTTTTACATTCAAAGAGGTTGTTACAAAAAATATATTATATGAAAGAGTTAAAAAGAAGACATTGATTATATCAGAAAAATATCTAACTTCAAATTGCAGAAAAAAATTTTTCTAATCTTCTATAAAGTTCAAAAATAGGTTAAAAAAAACTATTACAGTCATTTTCACTAATGTTTGCTATTAGGAAATGGGAGATTAATGAATTATTTGGGTTTACAAGTAATAATGTTGGAATTTCAAGCAAAGCAGGTTATGCTTTGCACGCATAAGAGTAGTTATTTTATAATCCATGGCTTACCAAAGTTTTACCTTTGTAATTGCACAAGAATTTATTTCTATGTTTTCTCCACTGTAGAATTCCTATATACTAAAAAAAAAGTAGTCCAGCGTTATACTTTTGAAAGCCCATACAATATCAACAAAAATGTTTATAAAAGTTTTTTATAGAGCAACCGCAATACAAATCAATATCATGAATGTGGTTAAAATATTATATGAAACTATTCTTATAAGATCTAAGTCATTATTAAAAAATTAGGTAGGCAATCTGCAAGAAAAGGGCAATAGTTCGAAGAAATATTGTTTTTGCTATTAATTATATACAGTACTCTTTTAGTTTATTTTCTATATATTCCGAGGGTGTTGAACGTGTAAATTTTTTAAAAGCACGATAGAATGACGATTTACTATTAAATCCGCAATCCTGATAAATCATGTTTAAGTTATATTTGTTTTTATCAAACGATTCCAAAATTCTTTTAGCTTCTTCTACACGGTAATAGTTAATAAAATCAAAGAAGTTCTTATCGAATTTGATGTTGATAGTCAATGAAATATTGTGCGAACACGCGTTCAGGGCAAACGAAAATTTGGTAAGATTAATGTTTGGATCGAGATAGGGCTTTTCTTTTTCGATGTAACGAATAATTTTCTGATAATTTTCTTCAATCTCCAATTGGGTAAGCGTGTATTTTTTCGACTTGTTTTCTTGTTTTAACTCTTTGATTTCTTGACAAAGAGGTTCTTCAAACCTTCTAAATTTTTCAAGCGATTGGCTGTTGCTAATTAAATTACAATACTCAATAGTGTTGAATACCGTATTTTTATGAAAAGCATAGTAAAGAAAAAAAACATTTACCATTAATACAATGCTTGGTATAATAATATATTCTACGTGGTGTGTTTGAAGAGATAAATACATAACCATTAGAATAAAATTTAACGTAATAACCAGTCGCAAAAAGTTCTTTAAGTATGAAATATTGATTTTGTCGGTATCGGAAAAGAAACCTTTAGCCGATTTTTCGTGTTTAAGGGTAATGATATAAGCGTCAATAAAATATCCCATCCACGACATTACGAAAATTGCATTTATAAGATTCATTTGCCATGGATAACAGGCTTTATTAAATAAACAACTAAGATAATTATATTGTTCGCTGGGAGTCATCATTTTAAATTCTATGTAAAACCATATATCAATCAGTACGCCCGCTAATGTATAGTAATGCAATGGATTTTTCCACGAAATTTTTTGTCCTAGCATGGATTTAGTATACCAGTATATCAAAAAACCGTAAGATGCTGCTGTCCCCTGAAAAAGAAACAACGATAACGGAAATTGATAAATATAATTAGATATGATGATTATATTATTTAAAAAGTTAAGCCCGGGACACAAAATAATTAAGCCAAGAATGATATTCGTTTTAGGATTTTTTCGACGAAGAAAAAGAATTGAGCTTAGAATTAATATGTTAAGAAAAACAAAAAAATTATAGTATAAATAATAAATATTCATATTTATCATATATTTTTTTTTGCGAAAATACAAAATATCTAAATATCTAAAAATTAAAAATAACCTTAATCATACTGTTTTTTTATCTTGTTATGGATTATGTAATTCTATAATGAAATTTTATTTCCACTCTAAAGAATGTGGAAATATGTTGCAATATTATTTTTACTTTTAAAATCCGCAAGTAAAATTAATCCCAAAATTCATTATAGCATAAATTCACTAAAAAAAGAGAAGAAATTTTTAATTTTGTTAGTGTTATTATATTGCTTTTTTAAGTAATTTTTGTTAATTCATGGAAAATATTCTACTCATTTTTGTTTATATCTTATTCAGTTTTTTATTCAATTAAAAATAAAAACCAAATTTTATCCCCATTAAAAAACTAAAATAATTTAATTTTAGTTTGGGTTCTATCCCGCTATTTCCAATATTAGCCGGATTGAAATTGTCTTTTGTAATAAAATATTTAACCTGATTAATCATAGAATAATTAAGAAATAGTCCTATATTGGCATATCCATGATCTTCATAACTAGCCAATCCTATTCCTATACTCCAAAAAGGAGCTTCTCCTGTTAATTGCCTGTTATAATAAACTTCATCATCTCCAATGTTATCAAATTGTTCTCTGTAAAATCCTTTTAAACGATTTCTACCATATAAAAATTGAAAAAATAGAGCATCTGAATAATATTCACCAAACCATAGCAGATATTTTATCGATAAACCATCCTGAACAGACTTTAAATTTAAAATATGAACAAAATTGTTCTCTGAGAACCGTGTGCCTAATCCCCCTGAAATCCTATGAAAATAACCTAACTCAAATTTTCGTAACAAATGTAAAGCCAAATCATAATTTGCCGAGTAGTCAAAAATAGGATAAATCCTTTTATCCGCATTTGTTGGGTTTAAGCTATACCAATAATCATTTAATAAAACTTCATATTCAAAACCAAGCATGCGAACACCAACATCTACACCAAAGCTAAAATTAAAAGTATAACGAGTATATTCATCTACTTTTTTTAAAATAACGACTCCTCTATCACTTAACCCGGCTGCAATATATTCTCCGTCCGGACTAAATTGAACAGATAATACATTGTTATATCCTCCTGCATCTAATGTTCGGACATATTTCCCTTTATTTATTTCCCATATATAAATTGTGTTGTTTTGTGATCCGCTGATAAGATATTTTCCATCTGGACTAAAATCAACTGAATACATCATTCCGGTATTTCCTTCAAATGTACGAATACATTGCCATGTATTTACTTCCCATATTTTAACTGTGCCGTCCTTCGACCCGCTGGCAAGGTATTTCCCACCCGGACTAAAACTGACAGACCATATTTCATCTTTATGTCCAGCTAATGTTTGAATACATTTTCCACTACTGAATTCCCAAATCTTAATGGTTTTATCCATCGAACCACTGGCAAGTAACTTTCCATCGGGACTGAAACTGAGTGACAACACAGGTTCACTATGCTCGTTATTAAATGTTTTAACAAATCTTCCCATTATTCCACGCCCCTCCTCACCGAAATACCATAAGTCAATATACCCTCTATCTGAACCGCTGACTAGATATCTTCCATCAGGACTAAAACAAACTGAAGCCACCTCATCATTTACTGTTAATGTACTCACGCAATTTCCGCTGTTAATATCCCATATTTTGACAGTTTTATCTAATGACCCGCTGGCAAGGTATTTCCCACCCGGACTAAAACTGACAGACCATATTTTATGTTTATGTCCAGATAATGTTTGAATACATTTTCCACTACTTAGCTCCCAAATCCTGATTGTATGATCCCATGACCCGCTGGCGATATATTTTCCATCCGGACTAAAACTAACTGACATGACAAGAGAATCATGACCATACAAATTTCTATTAAGCTCGTAATTTTGGGAAAAGCAAATATTTGCTGTCTGCCATAAAAGAATAACCATTATCAGCAATCGGTTTATTAATTTTGTGGATGTTAATAAATCTTTGGTTTTCATAATGTAACCATTTTGTTTATTTTATGTTAACATCAAATTTGATTATCGTTTTTTTAATTTTAAACTGTCTCCAATTTTTCTGAATAGTATTTTTGCAAAAAACTCAATAATTTTTTAGTATCATTTCCAAAAGCTCTGGAATCATCAAACAAATTGTTGTTTATGTGAATAACTTTCCGACTGTATTGCATTTTTTCATTCAAATAAAAGGAAAAAATGATTAATTCTTGTCTTCCATAATAATGAACGACTTGATAGCGGATTTTTATTTTATCAATCATTGATGACGGTATAATTTTCTCTTTACCTAAAAAGAATGTAAAGATTATTTTATCATGATAAAATTCCACTTTGTTTATACCCCCAAATGCTAAAATGGTAAAAATCATAAGAACTATTCCAATATAAGTTAAAATTAAGAATATAATTTCGGACTCTTTTATGTCCTTAACAATAAAACCTAATGCCACAAAGACTAAAGCGGTAAAAATAAGAGCGGCTTTTAAACCAAACCAGTTTTTGACAAAAATTAATTTATCTTCTTCCATAATTTATCCGTTTTTTATTCTTGATTATTGATGGAACCAATTTTATCCAGTTGAGGATCAATTCTAATAATTTTGTCAGAATAATATTGTTTTAGAAACGATATTGCTTTATAGGTTTCCTCGCCCGTAGCTTTATCGGAGAAAAGATTATTGTTAATAGAAAACTTTTTTATCCCATAAAAAATCGGAACGGAAAGTTGTTCCCGATTAACAATATCAAAAGTGAAAACAGTCAGACTATTTTTGCTTCTTGACAAAAATTTCATAGGCGGTCTGTATTTAATTTCTATGGATTTTATTTGATCTTTGTTTATTATTACGGTATTATTTTTTGTAAATTGAACAATAATTTTATCAGAATAAAATTCTATTCGTCGAATGGCAATAAATGCATAAATAGTTACATATAAAAATGAAATAAACAGAAAAGTAAATATCCATGCTCTACGACTATCACCCGAATCTGCACTGAAATAAAAAATAGAAAAAATCAAGGCTAAAATAACCAGCACCATGATTACATCAGACCACGTTTGTGTGTAAACTAGTTTATTCTCTTCCATGCCTAATTTTTTTGTTAATGTAATGCTGATGTTTTATTTATTACAAAATAAAAACCATATTATTAATTTTTTAGATACATACTTATAAAAATTACTCCCATTTTAATAAAGTGGGAATAGTTTTATAATCTTTTCAAATATAATACGTAATTACATAAAAGAATTAATAAACTTTTTACACTGTAGTAAAAACACCTGTAAAATGTAGGATTATATCTCCCATTGATAACTGATAACTGATATCTGATAAACTTCTATGCATCTCAGCCCAAGATCCCTAAAATCGGCGATAATGATTGTTCTATGAAAATAAGGCAATCTCATATACAAATTTACTCGTAAATTATATAACAACAATGTCTATTAATCTCAAATTATTTGATTGGTATCTGCTTACTAATATTTACACATTTACTTTTAATAATTTTAACTTGTTACGAACAAAAGTACTAAATTTTTTCCAATCAATAATTACAAAAAGCATTATATATTGAAAAGGCAAACCAGGCGTTCTGTATCGTACAATAGAACCTGTATTCGGAGTATAAACACCAACCAAAACATTTAAAAATAAAACAAATGTTAAGCAAAACAATGTTACTCTTACTTTATTTGGGTCATCAGTTTTTTTAAAAAATAAAATACTTACAAATATTAATATAATAAATAAAACAATCTCGCTAAAAGAAAAAAATAAAAACAAAGAATCTACTTCACTTGGGAAAGGTCTAAACATTGAGTTAATAAAACCTATTGGAACAAGCCGAATGAAACTATCTAAATTAGGACTAAGCCGTGGCAATTCAAAGGTGCTTCCTTTATCCTCAAGCAATGAAATATAATTTATAAAATCATTTTGCTTACCGGATAAAGTTTGTAAAATATCATATTTAATAATTTTTCCACTAAATATCACAAAAAATGCACTGAAAACTATAATTAAAAAAATTAGAATAAGTTGTTGCTTTATATTAAACTTTCTGGATAAAAATAAAAACACTAGTGCCGGGAAAAATGCAGGAAGCACATAAACCTTTGATAAAAACATTAGTGCAGCTGATAAAAGTAAACCTACTAAATTTAAAACACTAAATTTCATGTAAAGTTTTGTAGCAAACCACATACTAAAACCAATGGCAAACATGAGCAATCCTTCTTTCAGCAATCCGGAAGTCCAAAAAAGACATGAAGGTATCATAAAAGCAGCTATTATTTTAAAATACGGATTAAGTTCGGTAAATAGCTCATCAAAAGATTTATATAATACAAAACATCCCAAAAATGACAAAAATGCCATTACAAAAATATGAATGTAAATATTTCCCGCAGAAAAAAGACAAACAATAGCATTAAACCTCATAATAGTGCGATTGTCGTTAAAAAGTCCATAGCTAAATTCTCGTGTCCAGTAGTCTGTTTGGTCGTAATATTTTTGCAATTGCGGTTGTTTTCCTTGAATTCCTGTAATTAATCGCAGATAATCGGCAAAATTGTCATCAGCAGCTTTGTAAAGCACTTTTCCACCTCTGAAAAACTTGTGAATATCGGCCATTGACGGGTCGTACAAATAAGTATAGACAGCATAAACACTAAAACCACCAAGTAACTTCAAGAAAAATAAGATAATAAAAACATTTCTACTAAAATTTTTGTCCTTAATTTTATAAAAGAAATATGCAATTGCGGCAAACAATAATATTGTCAAAATCACTGCAAGAACTTCCATCTGTTAAAATTTATTATGATTAAATAAACCATCATTTGTTTAAAAACCTTAATAATCAATTACTTTTCGGATTACGAGCATTCAAACTTTTGCCATTAAGTACGAGTAGATATTTTTCGATATATTTTTCGGCCATAATTTTTGAGTTAAAGTTTTCACGAGCATATTCAGAAATAAGTTTTCTGTTGTAGTTGTCGGAGTTTTTTACTGCCTCGGCAATTTTATCGTAGTCGTTTGAGAGGAAACCAAAATTCTCGTTTACAAGTTCCGGCAAAGAGCCGCGAGGAGTTCCAAAAACCGGACATCCAAAATACATACTTTCGGTAATTGCAAGTCCGAAAGGTTCGTCCCATAAAACAGGGAAAATTAATCCTGCGGATTTTTTAATGATATTATTTTTCTTTTCACCCCCAACCATTCCGTAGAAACTCACGCTAGGAGATAAAGTCAGCCTGAAACCCATTTTAAAATTAATACGCATCCCTCCCATCACAACGAGTTTTACTCCGGCTTTTTCGGCAATTTTAATGGCTCCTCTCACATTCTTTACTCGCCAGGCTGCATTTCCAAGAAAATGAAAATAATTTCGTTTAGCGGAAAAATCTGGCATTCCATAATCATCCCAATCCAATCCGTTATATACGTAACTTTCCGAGTTGTGTCGTTGTGCATGATTTCGAGAAACAAAAACTGTATTAAGGTCAAAAATCTGCCCCGAAAAAGAGTTCCCGTGAATTGTTATAATATAAGGTTTAGAAATTTCTTCGTTTATTGGAAAATTAAAATGAACAATATCGGTATCATCAGGAATTTGGAAATTATAACTTTTATTTTTTTGAAAAGGTATTACGTCTGCAAAATTACAATAAGAGCCTTCAGCAACCAGAAACCTGACCTTATGTCCCATTTTGGTGAGTTCTTTTGCAAGATACCATATTACTCTTTCGGTACCGCCATATAGTAAAGCCGGAATTTTCGAAGGATTTACAATTAATATGTTCATTTTTTTGCCTTTCTTTTAATCTCCACTCCAACAGCATCAATTTTACCACCCATGGGAGGATTTATCTTTTTGATTTTAATTTTTGCTTTTCGGAGTTGTTTAAATTCATTAAAGAGCACATCCAGAACATCGGAAGCAATTTTTTCGACAAGGTTTGATTTAGTATGTAAAAACACTTCTCTCACTAAAGCATAAGCCACCTGGTAATTAAGAGCATCTTCGAGATTGTCGGATAGTTCTGCTTTACGTGTTTCGGCATACAATACAAGGTCAACCAAAAATCTGTTGCCCGCAGATTTTTCTTCCGGATAGTGTCCGTGAAAGGCAAAAAACTCCATGCCCTCAATAAATATTTTGTTTGTTTTCATAATTACCTTTCAAGTTTTCCGCGATAAAACGATAAAATTATTCCAATAATACAAATAAATGATAAAATTAAAAAAATAAATTTTCCAGCTCGAAGAAAAATTTCATTTTCAATTTGACTTACAGCAGTTTTACCGAAAAATACTCCAAAAAATATGGCTACAACAGTCATGCTGAAAATTTGTCCCAGCACACGCATTGTAGCAGCCGTTCCTGATGCCTGTCCATAATATTGCTTTGAAACCGAACTCATAATTGTATTCATGTTTGGCGATGAAAACAAGGCTATGCCAAGTCCAACTATAACCAAAAAAGCAATAATAAAAACGGTAGATGATGTTTCGTTTAAAAAAGAAAAACCCAATAATCCGGCAGAGCAAAGCAGCATGCCCAAACTTGCAGGATAACGAGGTTGAACTTTATCCGAGATCCTGCCTGTAATAGGAGAAAATATTGCCATTATTGCAGGCTGAAAAACAAGTATCATTCCTGCTTCGCGAGGACTTAAATGTTTTGTTTTTTGTAGATACAAACTCAACATAAAAATTATTGCAAATGTTGCACTGTAATTTATCAATGCAGCCAAATTTGAAAAAAGATAAATCCTGTTTTTGAAAAATAATTTTACTTCAAAAGCCGGAAATTCAGAGTTTTTCTCAAGAAAAATATAAAAACAAAGTAAGGACAGTCCGGTTATAAACAAAATCCATCCATAAATTTTTGGGAATTGAGTTGTTGAATAAATTAACAAAGGCAAGCCAATCAAAAAGAAAATAACATTGCGAAAAGTTTGTTTATTATAATTTACAGTCTTAACATCTTCATTTGCATTTGTTTTCAGAACCGAAAATGCAGGAAATAAAATTATTGTCCCTACAGCTGCAGATAGATAAAACAAAGTTTTCCATCCCAAATAAAAAGTTATAACGCCGCCAATGATAGGACCAAGAGCTAAACCTAGATAAACAGCAGACACACTTATTCCGAGCACTCTACCTCGTTTCTGGGGAGGAAACTCCGAAACCAATATTGCTGGTCCGGTTGTACTTACAAAAGCCGCTCCTATTCCTTGTAAAAACCTGAAAATTATCAGTTGCATCCCCGAAAACGACAAAGCACAAAGCAAAGAGGCAATTGAAAATATTACTAATCCTATTTTAAAGATTAATTTTATCCCAACAACATCACCAAGTTTTCCAACCGGAAGTAGAAACATCGCTGTAGATAACAAAAATGCTGTTACAATCCAGCTTAATTGTATAGAGTTCAATAAAAAATCTTTTTCTATTTGCGGCAAAGCAATATTTACAGCCGACCCCAAAAAACTGCCTAAAAAAGAGCTAACCGCCACAAGTAACAGGATACTAAAGCTTTGTTTCATAATTCTAAAAGAATAAAAAATATCTAAAAAAACATGCAAAAATACAATTGAATTCCATAGTCTTATCAAAATTTTTGAAAATATATTATTTTTATTTTGCCATAAACTCTAAAAGTTATAACTTGCACGGTTAAAATTTTACGATAAATTATGGGATTATTTTCATTCTTACAGCAGGAAATTGCCATAGATTTAGGCACTGCCAACACAATAATAATTCACAACGATAAAGTTGTTGTTGACGAACCATCAATAGTTGCACTTGACGAACGCACCGGAAAATTATTGGCAATAGGGCATAAAGCCAGACAAATGCAAGGAAAAACTCACGAAGGCATAAAAACAGTAAGACCTTTGAGAGATGGAGTAATTGCAGACTTTAATGCTGCAGAACTCATGATTCGCGGTATGATAAAGATGCTGAACAAAAAGCGTTCGTGGTTTAACCCATCATTAAAAATGGTTGTTTGTGTTCCGTCGGGCAGTACAGAAGTTGAGTTGAGAGCGGTGCGAGACTCTGCCGAACATGCCGGAGGACGCGAGGTTTATATGATTTACGAACCCATGGCCGCAGCTTTAGGTATTGGTATGGACGTAGAAGCTCCGCAAGGAAATATGGTCGTTGACATAGGCGGCGGGACAAGTGAAATAGCAGTTATTTCACTGGGTGGAATTGTTTGTAACAGAAGTATTCGTATTGCCGGCGATGAATTAACCGATGATATTCAGGAATATATGCGTCGTCAGCATAATGTAAAAATCGGTGAACGCACAGCCGAAGAAATAAAAATAAATGTAGGTGCTGCTATTCCGGATTTAGACAACCCTCCATCAGAATATATCGTCAGAGGACCTCACCAAATGACAGCTCTGCCTATTGAAATTCCTATTACACATCAAGAAATTGCTCATTGCCTCGATAAGTCAATTTCAAAAATCGAAGCCGCAATTATGAGCGTTCTGGAACTGACACCTCCCGAACTTTATGCCGATATTTATTCAAAAGGAATTTATCTTGCCGGCGGCGGAGCTTTGCTTAGAGGTCTTGATAAGAGAATTTCCGAAAAAACTAACATCCCCGTGCACGTTGCCGAAGACCCCCTACATGCTGTGGCAAGAGGTACAGGTATAGCTTTGCGTAATATTGATAAATTTGAATTCCTTATAAGATAACTACATTATATGACTAATGAAAAATCTTATAAGATTCATAATCAATAATGGCTTTTTTTTGACATTTTTACTCATACAAATTTTTTGTTTTATACTTTTATTCTCTTATAACCCTTACCATCGCTCTTACTTTTTCAATTCTTCAAATGCATTGTCCGGAATTATTCAAGAAAAGTATTCTAATATTACCGTGTATTTTCACTTAAAACATGTTAACGACAGTCTCATTGCAGAAAACGAAAGACTTAGAAATCAAATAGAAAAATATCGCCGCGAAGAAATTCCCCCTATAATCTCAAGTGGTTTTTCCTATATCGCAGCTAAAGTTGTTGGAATTAGCGTTAATAAAATTGATAATTACATAACCATAAACAAAGGGAAAAATCAAGGAGTTTACAACGAGATGGGAGTCATCAGTTCGAATGGACTTGTTGGTATAGTTGTAAGTGTATCTTCAAATTACTCCACTATACTACCATTGATAAATCCTCAGACAAAAATAAGCGTAAAAATCAAAAAAAACAATTACTTCGGTTCATTATCGTGGATTCAAGGAGAAGTAAACTACGGATTAGTTACAGAAATTCCGGGCTATGTTCAATTCGAAGAAGGGGACGAAATTGTTACCAGCGGTTTTTCTTCTATTTTTCCGGAGAATATTCCGGTTGGCTATATAGTATCTTCTGAAATTGACCCTACTACAAGATTCCATAAAATAAAAATAAGATTTTACACAGATTTTTATAATTTAAGTAACGTGTATTTGATAAAAAACAAAAATTTTGAAGAACATAATCAGATTATAAGCGAATTAGAAAACAAAAATGGTTAAACGAAGAATATTCTACATATTTTTTCTTATTGTTTCAGTATTAGTTCAAGTACTAATATTCGACCGCATAACATTAAGCTCTGTTTTTCTGGTACAGTATTATGTAATTTTTGTTTTATTATTACCTTTTAACTTAAACAGGTACTCTGTTCTATTTCTTGCCCTACTTTCCGGTTTGCTGGTTGACATATTTAACTCCACACCGGGGCTGCATAGTAGTGCTATTGTATTTATGGGATATTTCCGCAATTTCTTTTTGAGCTTATACAGTCCTCGCGACGGCTACGACCAAAATAAATTACCAGGAATACAATCCTACGGTACAGGATGGTTTATACGTTATTCTTTTTTTCTGATTTTAATCCATAATTTTGTTATTTTCATACTCGAAGCATTCAGTTTCGAAAATTTTGGGCAAACATTGCTGAAAATATTTGCAAGTACAATTGCTACTATTGTATTTGTAATTCTTGGAAATATTATTTTCTTTAAAAGGGGCAAATGAAGAAGTACGACAACAGGAAATATTATATATCGGCAATCATTCTGTTTTTTATCCTGACAATAATTTTTAAATTAATAAACCTCCAAATTTTCGACGAATCATTAAAAATATCTGCCGAAAATAATTCCCAGCGTCGTATTACCGAATATCCTGCCCGTGGCCTTATTTATGACCGTAACGGCAACCTAATGGTTTATAACGAAGCTGCATACGACCTGATGCTGATACCAAAAAAAATGCAAGAATTTGATACACTGTCACTTTGCAGAGATTTGAATATAGACATCAGCGATTTTTATACAAGATTGGAGAAATGCATCTCTTATTCCCGTTTTAGACCATCGGTATTTTATAAACAAATTACCGCACAGCAATATAGTGTATTACAAGAACATCTTTTTAAATATCCTGGATTTTTTGTTCAAAACAGAACACTTAGAAAATATACCTCATCAATAGCTGCTCACATTCTTGGAGATATTGGAGAAATTGACAAGGAAACTCTGGAAAAAAATCCCTATTACACAGGAGGTGATTATATTGGGAAAAGCGGAGTTGAAAAGTATTACGAAAACGAACTTCGCGGTAAAAAAGGCGTTAAAATTTTTCTGGTTGATGTCCACAATAATATACAGGGCAGTTACATGAACGGTAAATACGACACTGTTGCAATACCGGGAAAAGATTTGTATCTTACAATAGATTCAACACTTCAGGCTTATGGTGAAAGATTGATGAAAAACAAAGTTGGCAGTATAGTAGCCATAGATCCCAACAATGGAGAGATATTAGCACTTGTTTCCAGTCCAACATACGATCCACAATTATTAGTTGGTAGAAATCGAGGTAATAATTATGACAGTCTTTTGAATGCCAGGTCAAAACCACTAATCAACAGAGCAATTTCATCAACATATCCGCCCGGTTCAATTTTTAAAATGGCTCAGGCTTTGGTTGGATTACAAGAAGGCGTATTAAATCCAAATACATATTACCCTTGCGATGTATCACTTGTTGGATGTCACGGGCATCCTCCTGCTCAAGGAGTTGCCAGAGCAATTCAGTACTCTTGTAATCCGTATTTTTATATGGTTTTTCGTTCTTTAGTTCAGCGAAGAATTGAGAAGAGTATTTTTAAAGATTCAAGAATAGGACTACAAATGTGGAAAGACAAAATTACCGGATTGGGATTCGATAAGGCATTTGACATTGGGCTACCTGGTGTAAATAAAGGACTAATTCCAGGTCCGGACTATTACGACCGAAAATACGGAAAATATCGTTGGGCATTTAGTACTATTTATTCGCTTGGAATTGGACAAGGTGAGGTTTTAGTTTCTCCGCTGCAGATGGCAAACTTTTGTGCAATAATAGCTAACAGAGGATATTATTACAATCCGCATATTGTAAAGCAAATCGGAACTGATTCGGTTGACAGAAAAAATTACATGAAAATATTCACCCCATTCGATAGAAAGCATTTTGAAGTTATTATCGAAGGAATGGACTATGCCGTTAATGAAGATTACGGAACCGGTCGTAATGCCATTATATCAGGAATGCGAGTATGCGGAAAAACCGGAACAGCCCAAAATCCGCATGGAAAAGACCATTCAGTGTTTATTGCATTTGCTCCAAAAGATGAACCAAGAATTGCAATTGCAGTTTATGTTGAAAATGCAGGTTTTGGAGGTGTTTGGGCAGCACCAATTGCTAGATTGATGATAGAGAAGTATTTGCTTGATTCTATTATAGATTCGGATTTAGAAAAAAGAATCATAGAAACAATAATTGATGCGAAACAGTAGCATATTTAAAAGATTAGATTGGATCAGTATTTTGATTTACCTCCTACTTGTTTTAATAGGATGGGCAAATATTTATTCGGCGGTATATGACGAAAGCCACAGCAGCATAATTGATTTGTCGCAAAAATACGGGAAACAGCTTATCTGGATTGGGGCTGCTTTGTTGTTGGCTTTTGTTATTCTGATTATTGACTCTAAATTTTATTCTTCTTTTGCCTATGTTTTGTATGCAATTGGAATTCTGTTATTAATTGCCGTACTTATTTTTGGTGTTGAGATAAACGCTTCCAAATCGTGGTTTCAGTTTGGAACATTCAGGATGCAACCGGTAGAGTTTACTAAAATTACGGTTTGTTTAGCTCTTGCCCAAGCAATGAGTTCAAGATTTTTTTCATTAAACGACACCAACAGCATCATTAAAATCGGCATTATTCTATTTTTGCCGATATTTTTAATATTTATTCAAAACGACACTGGTTCTGCTCTGGTATTTTTTGCTTTTATTTTTGTCCTCTACAGAGAAGGCATAAGTAAAGAGTTATTTTTTACCGGATTTGTACTCATAGTTTTGTTTTTACTTGCAATGCTTACAAACCTCGAAATACTTTTACTTGTAGTTTTAATTGCATCTGTAGTTATTTATATTATTTCCAATATAAGAGCAATTCAAGCTCAAATAATGCTGTACCTATTTTTACTTTATTCTTCTTTATCTCTGATTTTTTACTTTTATTCTGACATTTTTACCGACAAACTTTTACTATTAATAATAATCAATATAACATTGAACTTGTTGACAATGTTAATTTTGTATTTCACGTCAAGATTAAAAATAATATTGCTATATTTTGTAATTCTTTTTGGAGTTAGTGGTTTTGTTTTATCCGTTGATTATATTTTCAATAAAATTCTGCAGCCGCATCAACAAAACAGAATAACAGAATTTCTGGGAATTACTGATGACCCATTAGGAATTGGGTATAACGTAAACCAATCAAAAATTGCAATCGGAAGCGGAGGATTAACCGGCAAGGGTTTTCTGCAGGGAACGCAAACAAAATATAACTTTGTGCCTGAACAAAGTACCGACTTTATATTTTGTACCATTGGAGAAGAATGGGGGCTGCTTGGATCTTTATCTGTAATATTTTTATATACATTTCTGATTTTAAGAATTATATTCAGATCTGAAAAACAAAGATCTTCATTCTCAAGGATTTACGGTTATGGAGCAGCCTCAATACTATTTTTTCATGTTGCCGTAAATATTGGAATGACAATAGGACTTACTCCTGTAGTGGGTATTCCTCTGCCGTTTTTAAGTTATGGAGGATCCTCACTCTGGGCATTTACGATTTTGCTATTTATTTTCATTAAACTAGATTCCGATAGAACCGAAAATCTAAGATAATAAATTCAATTTTATGGCACAAACAATTGTAAACATCGAAAACAAGAATGCTGCAGGTAATTCAAATGTAAAAACCAATTATCCTGCTTTATCGGTATTGGTTACGGTATTCTTTTTCTGGGGATTTATTGCAGCAGGGAATTCAGTTTTTATTCCATTTTGCAAGCATTATTTTCATCTTGATCAGTTTCAAAGCCAGCTGATTGATTTTGCATTTTATCTTGCTTATTATATAGGAGCCTTGTTTTTATTTGGATATGGGGTTTTTCGCAAAAACGATCTTGTTGGAAAATTAGGGTACAAAGCATCAATTGTTTATGGGCTTTTGTTTTCGGCCTTAGGAGCAGTTTTTATGATTTTTGCAGTTGAAATCAACAACTTCAATGCAATGCTTATAGGGCTTTTTATTGTTGCATTAGGTTTTTCACTTCAGCAAACCGCTGCTAATCCATTTGCCATAAGTTTGGGAGATCCGGCAACGGGAGCCTCACGTATAAACCTCGGAGGCGGAATAAACTCGTTTGGAACAGCAATCGGTCCAATTATAGTAGCCATAGCTTTGTTTGGCAGCACAGCACCCATCACCGACGAAAAAATAGCTTCGTTGCCATTAAATAAAGTTGTGATTTTATATTCATTTGTGGGAATATTATTTCTACTTGCAGCTGTATTATTCAAATTTTCGAAAAAAGTACCTGCCGGAATAAATTCAGAACCTGCAGAACCTGCAAAAAAAGCATTGATGGCAATGATATTAATGACAGTTCTACTCATCGGAATGTTTATTCCGGTTTTTCAGTCATACAATTTATCAAATACAAATCTCGAATTAACAGAGCTATCTAAATTAGAAACCTATAGAATGTCGTTTTTAACCGGAGCTTTATTAGTGGTTTTCATTTCACTTTTTGTAGTTAAATATCTTTCCGGAAAAAATCCAAACGGATGGGGAGCAATGCGATACCCTCAACTTGTATTAGGAATGCTTGCAATTTTTGTTTATGTCGGTGTTGAAGTTGCAATTGTAAGTAACTTTGGTGAATTACTTCATAAAAAAGACTTTGGCAGTTACAAAGCCAGTGAAGTTGCACCTTTCATTTCGATGTATTGGGGTAGTTTGATGATAGGAAGATGGACAGGAGCAATAGCAGCTTTTAACTTCAAGAATAAAACAAAGCAAATATTAACGGCAGTTGTACCATTAATAGCTTTTTCAGTCGTGCTTGTAGTAAATGCTATTTCGCAATACAACATAAAACCGCTGTTGTTTTACATAAGTTTAGTTGCAGTGCAAATCGCAGCATTTTTCTACACAAAAAACAAACCTGCAAAAACTTTGATGACTTTTGCACTGCTGGGTGTAATAATGATGCTCATTGGAATATTCAGTACTGGAAAAATTGCTATTTACGCCTTTATGAGTGGAGGCTTGTTTTGTTCTATTATGTGGCCGGCAATTTTCAATTTATCATTAGCAGGATTAGGAAAATACACGACTCAAGGATCTGCATTTTTAATTATGATGATACTTGGAGGATCTATAATTCCGCCAATTCAAGGAAAACTTGCAGATTTTCTGCAATCCCACTCACAAATTGATGGTTTTGGTATTCATAATTCTTATTGGATTGCAGTTTTATGCTTTGGGTATATTACATTTTTTGCTTGGTATGTAAAAAAAATTTTGATTAAACAAGGCATTGATTACGACAAATAAAATTCATCCCATATCTTGCCTCAAGAATGTAGTTAACGAATGCTAATCGGTGGTTTCGGCCGCGATGATAGCGGTGAGTTCGACTACGATCCCTCATCGGAAATAGCTTCGCTCAACCACCGTTAATGACTTTCTACAATTTTCGCATTGTATTTGCGTAATTTGGCTAAAAAAAAAAAGCTGCCTAAAAGACAGCTTTTTAAAGAAAATCTTTCAAATATTATTTCTTTCCTTCTTTTCTTTTCATCAAATCGTAAGTAATCGGGCTTGCTACGAATATTGAAGAATAAGTACCTACAAAGATACCTAGCAAGAGAGCAAATGTAAATCCTCTGATAACTTCGCCACCAAATATAAAAATTGCTACTAATACAAGTAATGTGGTAAGCGAAGTTATAACCGTACGGCTGATGGTAGTATTCATAGCATCGTTCATAATTTCTTTATTTGAGCGATTCTTATATAACCCGAAAAATTCGCGGATACGGTCGAATACAATCACTGTATCGTTGATAGAATATCCCACTACAGTTAAAATAGCAGCAATGAAAGCTTGATCAATTTCCATATTGAAAGGCATAATACTGTAGAACAAAGAGAATGCTCCCAAGACAATAATTGTATCATGAACAAGAGCTGCAACAGCACCAAATGAATACTGCCATTTTCTGAAACGCATCAAAATGTAGATAAACATTAACATAAGTGCTATGGTTATAGCAACAATTGATTTGGATGTAATATCTTTGGCTACAGTAGGTCCAACTTTTTGAGTATTTTGACGATAGTCGGCAAAGAATTCATCAATTGTAGTATTTTCAGGCAAAAACTTTTTCAGTCCTACATAGAGCAAAGAATCAGCTAGATTATCTGCATTATCTTCATTGATTTTAAACTTAGTGGATATTTTTACTTGATTGCTAGTACCGAAAGTTTTAACAGTAGGTCTTTCTCCATAAACAGTTTCAAGAGATTTAGCGACTTCTTCGGGAGAAACACTTTGTTTAAATGCAACAACATAATTTCGACCACCGGCGAAATCAATACCCGGATTTAATCCTCTTGTAGCCAGAGAGAATAAACTGATTGCAATTAAAGTTCCGGATATAATATAAGCGATTTTTCTTTTTTCGATAATTTTAAAGCTAACGTTGTTGAAAGCATTGAAAGTAATTTTATTTCCGAAAGTAATTTTTCTTTCCCCATTCATCATCCATTCAAGAATAATTCTCGTTATAAACAAAGCGGTAAACAAAGATGTTAGAATACCGATTATAAGAGTTGTAGCAAAACCTTTAACCGGCCCCACACCAAAGTTAACTAGAATTATACCGATAATAATAGTTGTTATATTGGCATCCAGAATTGCGGAGAGGGAATTTTTATATCCGTCAGCTAAAGCAGATTTAATGTTCTTTCCTGCACGTAATTCTTCTCTAATTCTTTCAAATATGATTACGTTAGCGTCCACCGACATACCGATTGTAAGAACAATCCCGGCAATACCAGGTAAAGTAAGTACAGCTCCGAGTGAAGCAAGAACCCCCATGATTAGGAACAGGTTTAGAACCAAAGCTATATCGGCTGCAACACCTCCATGTCCGTAATATAAAATCATGAAAATAAGGATAACAATAAAAGCAATAACAAATGAAGCAAGCCCTGCATCAATTGCTTTTTGTCCAAGCGAAGGACCAACAATTTCTTTAGATAATATATGTGCAGGAGCCGGCATTTTACCGGATTTAAGAACGTTAGCAAGGTCAGTAGCTTCGCTTAAAGTAAAATTACCTGTAATCTGGCTTCTACCTCCTTTAATTTCGTCATTAACAACAGGCCATGAATAAACATAACCATCTAACACAATTGCTATGCTGCGTCCGATATTTTCTCTGGTAATGCGAGCCCATTCAACAGCACCGGCTCCGTTCATTGCCATAGTAACTTCGGCAGTAGCTCTGTTTTGACCGAATTCTTGTTGAGCATCAGTAATCACATCGCCACCAAGAACTGCACCTCCATCTTTACTTCGTTTGAGAGCGATTAACTGATAATATCCCGGAGCCTTTGGTAATGGTTTAAAACTCCATGCAAATACAAGATCTTTAGGGAATAATCTTTTTACGGATTCTCTATTTAGATCAGTCATAATAGAAGCCATATCGGATTCTTTTGCAAATCCAACAACAGGTCCGTAAATTTGATATTCATTAACTTGAGATTTTAATCTTTCGAATAAAGCAGAAGAACTTGTAATTTGAGCACTTTCATCTTTTTTATCTTCTTTTTTAGGAGCTTCAACAGTCTTGGTTGTATCCCCTTCTTCAGCTATTACATCTTCATTTATAACATCTGTAACAACTTCTTGAGGTTTTTCTTCAGCTGTAGCTGTTTTTTCTCCTTTTAACAGTTTTGCCTCAGTATCTCTAATATTTGCAATAATAACATTTGCTTCGGAAAGTTTATCATAAATTTCATCAGCATTATATGTTTCCCAGAATTCCAAAACAGCAGCCTGACGTAATAAACCTTCAACACGTTCGGGTTCTTTAATCCCCGGCAATTCTATATGGAATACACCTTTAACAGCAACATCACGCTGAATATTTGGCTGCACAACTCCGAAATGGTCAATACGTTTTCTGAGAACGTCAAATGCATTACTAATTGCGGCTTCGTATTGTTCGTCCAAATATTTGAGAACTTCTTCGTCAGTTGACTTAATATTAATTTTATCTTGATTGCTTGTTGTAATAAATAACGAAGCCAAACTTGGTGAGCTTGGTTTTTTAATCTTATTATAAGCCTGTCCGAATGTTTCTATAAAATTCTGACCGGTTTGATTTTTTGTAACAGTTCGTGCTTCTTCCATAGCAGTATTAAATGTGCTGTCCATTGGATTATTACACAAACTGCGAATTATTTCTTCGGCCGAAATTTCAAGAGAAATATTCATACCTCCTTTCAAGTCCAAACCAAGATTCATTTCTCTTTGCTTACATTCCATGTAAGTATATTTGAAGAAAACTTTCTGGTTAGACATTGAATCAAGATACCTTGTCTTCAAGGAATCAATGATTCTAAGTTTTTCTTCTTCACCTACATTTAATTTTAAGGCATTGAATTTAGCTTCAGCAAAATTTAATGCTTTGCTTTCTATTCGTCTTGCTACAAATGTGAATGATAAGTAATATAAACTTATCAAAACAAACAAACCTGTTAGAAAAATAATCGCTCCTTTGTTACGCATGTCAATCAAATTTTATTATATTCAACTATTTCAAAATTTTAGCTTGCAAATATATATTTTTTTCAAATAAAAGATAAATATTTATCAGGTAATTTTAATTTCGGTTAAAATTAGCTCCATTTTTTTTAAATCAATTATTGACTTATGTAGTAATAAAAAATCCGAACCCAATATTCCGGCAATTTTTTTAAATCCCATCGAAGTGTATAATTCATTTACATAATCCATTGGAGTAAATAAACACAATAAATTTCTTATTTTATATCTTCCAAGAGTGATGTTTTTCACTTCCGCAAAACTTATATCCGAAATTAAAGAGTTGAACCCTGAACCGGAATCAATAAAATCTGCCTTTTTAAAATTAAAATTTTCAAACAATGAATTATTGCTGTCCAAAACTGTTGAAGACGCTCCTGTATCTATCAATAATCTTACTTTTTCACCATTTATTCTTGCATTGACATAAAAATGATGCCCCGCATTTCTAATATTCAGTACATTTAACTTTATTCGATATTCCTTTTGTTTTACCTTAGTTTTCATAATAAATATTTTTCAATAATCTGACGATATGGATTAAAATATCCGTGATATATTTTCGGATATTCTCTTCTAATGTTATCAATTAAAATTCTTATGCTGATTTCATTAGATAATTCATTGATGTTTAGTTCATCGCCTATAAAATCTGGATCTATATTAAAATTTCGCCATTGAATCATATTAAAATTCAGATTTTCGATTGCAGACTTTAGAGCAGAAATTTCTTCCGGATGATTTGTATGTCCGGGATGTACAAAATAGTTTATTGATACCCATTTCCCCGACTTTCTTAAAAGTTTAATTGACTCAATAACGTCTTCAAACTCATAATTTACAGGATAATAGTACCAATTATAATATTCTTTTCTAAAACTGTTCGTACTGATTCTGGCACTATCCAATCCATTTTCTATCAACTTCTGGATTTTGTCGGGCTTGCTACCGTTAGTATTAATATTTATTATCCCAGTTTTTGTTCTTTGTCTGATCAGTTTAATTGCTTCAGCAATTACATCTCCTACCAATAAAGGCTCTCCTTCGCATCCCTGCCCGAAACTTACCACCGGATTTGGAGCAGTATTTAGATGATCTACAGCAATTTCTGCAATTTCCTCCGGCGTTGGCACAAAAGTAATTCTATTTTGAGTTGAACAAAATCCACTGTCCTTCGGTTGATATGAAATACAGCCTCTACACCGACTATTGCATGTTGGAGATGTGGGCAAAGGAGCTTCCCAACGATTTAAAAAATAATTTCTTGCTGCCGGACAAAAATAAACTGTTGCACAATGTACCAGATGTTTAACAAGACGATTGCCTGGATATCTTTTTAAAAATTGTTTTGTCCCTGCAATAACTTTGGATTGATTAAATTGCGAAAAATCCTGCCGAATATCAGGATCTATCCGAAGAGCGGTAGTGTAAAATTTTCCTTTTAACCATCCAATTGCAGTATATGCAAACAATGGCAAAACCGGAGCATCATTCTTTTTTATAAACGCAGCAAGGGAGGTATGAGTATGAGCAGGAGCGACAAAAGCAGCCACAGCATACCCACGTTTTGACAATTCAACTTTATTAGTATTTGCATTCAATCCAACAGGAATCCTGCCCGGTAGATAAAAAAAATCACTGCCTTCAGGTAAAAGAATAAAGTCTTCTTTATTCAAAATTTTTATTTTATTCGCCTCTCTCCCAACAATCCTCAGAGTCTTATCTTCCTTAATATTTCCGCGTTCGTCGGCAACAAGTATATACGGTAATTCAAACATAATATTTTTTTGCAAATTTCTTAAAAATCATGAAATAAACTAATGATTAAAAACAATTATAACAATTTTCCTTGATTGTGAAGTATCTAACACCAATAAAAACTCTACTATAGAACCAAAATGCACGCTATCTAGAAAATTCAGGTAACAAAACTTGTGTCTATTCTCAAATAAAATTAATGCTTTTATCCTGCATAAAAGTCTTGAACTCTTTTATTTTCGGTCAAAATACTCTTTAACTTCCTCAAAACTATAACGTTGATCTACATCCCAATCTGTTATTTTATATACCATACAGTTATCGGGAATAGGAACTTTTTCTGTGCTTTTCCAGGTTCGCTTGTTCAAATCTATTAACAAAACTTGTGTAGCAAAATATACAAAATGATAATAAATAACATCCAGTCGAGTGTAAGTAAACCAAACTCTTCGCCTGTTCAGAAATGCCTCCGACAACGGATCAAATATTTTATGCTTACAATAAGAATAATATCCGGCATACATCTGCAAATATTTCGTGGACACTCCCTTCAGTGTCTTATTGATAAATTCTTTCAACTCATTGCGGATAGCAAAATATTTGGCTTCTGTCTTTTTATTGATATCTCCTACAAACTTATGTATGGCAGCCCGCTCTTTGGCAAACCTCTTTAATTTTTGCTCTCCCGAAACATTGTAAATCACAGAATTTCTCCCTATTTTATCCTCAAATGCAGGTAAATAATCTTTAAAATTTAAATTGCCGACTTTTACTAATTTCATCTCCGTATTTTTCCCATCACTCAATGATATCAACCGACAGGTAAACTCCCTGTGCTTAAATGGTTCTCGCAACGGACGACGACGTGCTCCTGCAACTAACTTTCTCCCCTTCTCACTATAAACAAACCATATATCATCACACTGTACTTCTCCATTAAATTTGCGGTTATTCTCCGGCATTGACAGTAATATCTTATGCCTCCAATCAAATGCCGTTAAATGACTTATCTTACAAAGCTCCCGCATCTTTTTCAAGGACAATAACCCCTGATCTCGTATTATTTTCGAATATTCTATAAAAACTTCCTTCTTGTGAAGATAATGCAAACTTGTTCCCGTACTCGGAATAAAAGTCCGACCACATTCAAGACATCTGTAACGCTGCGTGTACTTGTACCTGCTGTGCTTTATAAACCTCTTACTGTTACAATGAGGACAGGAATTTACTTTCAACTTTTTGCAGTAAATTTCTAGCAACTCGGGACTAAGGTTTTGAAAATCTTTATTCATCTAAATGCAAAATTCTCAGTGCAAATATAATAAAAAAATTTAACAACAAATTTTTGAATATGAACCTAAGAATTTTTTTAC
>CALJNE010000046.1 GCA_937982115.1 uncultured Bacteroidales bacterium
CAGGTAGTTCCATTTGTTGAATATTCTACGTAGCAATGGTCGTAATTGTTTTCGGTTAGAGCCATATTAGAGAATTGCAGTACAGGATTAACAGCTGAACTTAAATCAATCGGACATTGAGTAACCAGAATATTTGTATTATTTGCTCCGTAAGGATTTTTTGCAGAAAATGTACCTGAACTTGCTACAGTATTGGTAGTTTGCCAAAGAACGGTATTCCCTGCAGCATTCTTAAATATTTCTAGTCCTGTTTCAAAACTTTCTGATACAGGCAGAGTAATTGCTCCGTCGCAACCTGTGTTAAAGTTGAGAGCTGTTGACCATGAGCTGTAGTTACCCATACCGCAATCTGATCTCACATAAACAGTATAGTCTGTAAGAGGCGTTAATCCTGTTAATATGTAAGAATTTGAAGATATTCCTGAAATCAAAGTTCCTTCAATATTCGGATTAAATCCCGGTGTACCGTAAATAAGATCCCATTGTGAGGCAGTTCCAACTTCTGTCCAGTTTATAGTAATTGAAGTTCCTGCTGGAGCAGTAGCATTTAAGTTAATTGGTGCAACGCAAGAGGGATAAGTCATAAAATTAGCAGGACCAGTCCATGTACTTGTTTCAGCACCACAAACAGTTCTAACATAAACAGAATATTGTGTTTCAGGAGATAATCCGGTAATAGTGTATGGATTTGTTGTAATGTTTGAGATTATTGTTCCCTGAGAATTCGGATTAAATCCGGGAGCTCCGATAGCAATTTCCCATTCGGATCCTGCTATTAATTCGGTCCAGCTAATCTGAGCTGAATTATAAGTAACCAGTCCTGAATTTACACTAAGAGGTTCAAAGCAAGAAGGTAATGGACGTACAATAACATTGTCAACAAACAAATCATTGTCGGCATTTGAAATAGTAGATTCTCCGTAGAAACCGAATTTTACAATCCCGGAATAACCAGTTAAATCTATGAATACATGTTCTCCTGTAGTGCTAATGTTATTATAAACATAAGGAGAGCCTTGATTATCCCACATTCTTAAAACATTTGTTGATGACCATGTGTTTCCGCCATCAGTAGAAATAACCACAGCAAACTTATCATCAACACCTGTTTGATTGGCAGGATTTGTAGAATTATATGCAGTAAGTGCAAGATCGAACTCCATAAGTTTAGGTTCTGAGATATCTCCTAAATCAATCTGAGGTGTAAATAGCCAACCAAACCTATTGGTAGAGTAAATATTTATCCTTGCAGCTCCTGTTGTGCCAACATTTGCAAAACCATCTGCCACCCAAATAGTTGAAGGAGTAGTTAATACTGAAGGATTAGCGAGTTGTCCGGTTGCTCTATTCCAGCAAAGTGGTGGAAATGTTCCTGAAAAGTTCTGACTAAATATGATCGGGAAAACTCCACATTCTGTAGTGAAACTTGCTGCTGTTGACCATGGACTTAAATCTCCTCCACCACAATTAGCTCTAACATAAGCTTGATAAACAGTACCCGGAATTAAACCTGAAAGAGTATAAGGAATACTTGTTATTCCTGTAACTAAAGTGCCGCTTGTGTATGGGTCAAATCCGGTAGGACCATATATAAATTCCCATTCGGTAGCAGTTCCATTTTCTGTCCAGGTTAAATTTGTTGAATAAGCAGTAGTACCAGAAGCTGATAAAGCTGTAGGAATAGGACAGGTTGGTAAAGTAATAGAGCTGGCTGGTCCAACCCATGAACTTAAAGTTCCTGAGCAGTTTCTTCTGATATAAAAATGATATGCTGTTCCCGGAGTTAAACCTGTAACAGTGTATGGTTTTGTAGTAATGCCTTCAATCAATGTTCCTTGATTTTGTGGATTAAAACCGGGAGCTCCGTAAACAATATCCCACGTTGTTCCTACGAAAATCTCAGTCCAATTTATGTCAACTGTGTTTATAGTTGGATTAGAAGCAGTAATACCAGTAGGAGCAGGACACTCAGGTATAGGATTGACCGCTACATTATCGATAAATAAATCATTATCAGCATTAGCAACAGTAGATTCTCCATAAAATCCTATTTTTACATTACCTGTAAATGAGGATAAATCAATAACTATATGTTGTCCTGTATTGCTAATATTATTATAAACATTTGGAGAGCCCTGGTTATCCCATAACTTTAGAATATTATTTGAACTCCAGGTTGCACCGTTATCGGTTGAAATTACAACTGCAAATTTATCATCAACACCTGTTTGTGATGGTGGATTTGTACTGCTATAAGCTGTAAGTGCTAAGTCAAATTCCAACATGTAATTATTAGAACCATCTCCCAGATTGATAGTTGGAGTTATAAACCATGCAAATCTGTTTGTGCCGTATATATTAATACGTGCGGCACCTGTTGTTCCTACATTAGCAAATCCATCTGCAATCCAAAGAGTCGAAGTTGTGAGTGTCGAGTTTACTGTCAATTGTCCTTGTCTTCTTAGCCAGCATGACGGTGGAAATGTTCCCGAAAAGTTTTCGAGCCATGGGGGAGTAATTTCATTACAATCAGTTGTGAAGCTTAATGCTGATGACCAAACACTTTGTTCGCTACCGCAATCTGCTTGTACATATACCTGATAAGTTGTTGTTGGATTTAGTCCGGTTATTGTATATGGAAGCGAAGTTATTCCTGAAATTATTGTTCCGGTGCCTAATGTAAATCCTGTAGGTCCGTATTGAATATTCCATAGTGTTGTTCCTCCAACTGGATTCCAGTTAATAGTAGCTGTGGTACCGGTGGCTGATACAAATGCGAGGCTTGTAGGAACAGGGCATGAAGCTAAAGTTGTAAATGAAATTGGACCAACAAGTGAGCTGTTGCCATTTACTCCACAGTTTGCTCTAATATATGCTTGATATTGTGTTTGTGGATTAAGACCTGTAATTGTATATGGATTTGTAGTAACTCCCGTTAAAGCTGTGCCATCTATGGCAGGATTAAATCCTTGCAGACCGTAAATGATTGTCCATTGTGTTGCCCCGTCAATTTGAGTCCATGAAAGTTGAGCTGAGTTTGCCGTAATATTTGAGGCAGTAAATGCTGTAGGATTTGGACATGGAACTAAAGTTGTGAAGTTAATTGGTCCAACCCATGGGCTGAAGTCGCTGCTTCCACATTTTGTCCTTATATAAACATAATATGTTGTAGATGAGTTTAGTCCTGTCAATGAGTATGGAGGCAACCCAACATCATCTACTAATGTCCCTTGAGTGTCAGGATTAAATCCGGATGTTGTACTGTATTTTATTTGCCAGTTATTTGTAGTTCCAGTCGGATTCCAATTCAGAGTTACCTGTGAGATTAAAGGATTGGTAGCTGCAAATCCTGTTGGATCAGGACAGGTTTCGTCATAAAGATTTATGCCATCAATATACCATCCATTATACATAATGCTTCCGTCTGACTTAAGTCTGAAGCGAATATAAGTAGTTTCCGACTTGTAATTTGCAAGCGAAAACTTTTCTTTTTTCCACCATGTGTTTTGTGCAGGCACATTTGTTGTTCCCCAGTCTGTATAGGATGTTGTCATAAAACACCTGCCTTCGGGAGTATTGTACAGAGGAATAACATAATTTCCCTGTCCTAAATAAGATTCTATAGGAAAAATAGTCCATGTTGTGCCGTTAGTAGAAACTTCAACATAACAGTGATCGTAATTATTTTCTGTCTTAGCAATATGCCAGAAAGAAAGTGTCGGATTATCAACATTATTAATATTTATAGGTCCGATAATCCTTAAAATATTATTATTTGATGCACCGTAAGCATTGTGAATAGATTTTGTTCCTTCCTTATATAGGGTAGAATTAGTTGCCCAATTCACTTGATTTCCAGGAGCATTTTCGAAATAATATTGAGCTCCTTCAAATCCTTCGAATAATGGGAATGTTGCATAAATAGTATTGTCCACAACTACATTTGCTTGTCCTGAAGCGAAATAATAATAGTTTGCGGGGTTACCGAAATTAGATTCAGTGGCAGCAATAAGGTCGAATTTTACTGTATATGTATTTTCAGTTGGGATATTTTGTAAAGTAACTGTGATAGTTTGAGTGGTATTGTTTAATGCTAAAATCGGGCTTCTGTCCAAAGTGTTTGGATTATCAAGCAAAGTTAGCCATAATTCTTGTTCTCCACCTGTAAAAGTGTATGTTGCAAACGGGACAGCATTTAATTCTATACTCATTTGTGTTCCTGCTGGTAATTGTACTCCGGGGAATGAAATCAATACGTCCCATAATAAGTCATTCGGGAATGCGGGTAAAAACTCTGCAATTGATTCAGTAGCGGTTATTGTTGCAGTTTCAGTTGAATTTATTGTCTGAGTTGCAGGTAGCACTGTCATGTTTGTATTATTAATACCATCTTGAATTGCTACTTCTGAAGGGGTTGCAATATCCAATGTTACATTGTCAGTTCCCAGAACATAATAATTTGCTGGAGTGTTATAATTGTCGTCTGCTACGCTGCTAATAGTTAAAACATAATCTCCTCCGTTAAGACCAGAAAATGTAAACTCCCATACTTGTGTTTGATTCGAAAATGATGCTAATGTTGGTCTGGAAATTCCCAACATTTCAGTTATCCAGAGGTTTGTTGTTGCTGATGTAACATTATAATCATAATCAATACTGAAAGCTGTATTTTTTATGTTTATTACAGTTCCGGTATTTATTGGAATATTGCTTTGAATTCTTATGTCATTTAAAACATCTAATGGTAATTCCGGTAAAAAAGTCGGATATTGAATTGTGGTAGAAAAATAAATGTCATCAAGATAAGTTGCAACGATACTTGCTGGAGTATTGGTAAGAGTTGTATTTGCTGCTGCATGTTGCAATGCGGCAACAGCATTTGTTTTATCAACAACAGTGAAGTTATCAATAAGCATTTTGCTAACACCGGGATTTATCCCAACATTAAAATAAAACACAATATTTACTTCCAATTTTACAGCATTTGCGGGAGCTTGAAGCGGGTTTTGAGGATTTTTGAATTCTATCCAGTCGCCTAATGTGTTGTAGCTGAGAGTGTTTTCTAAAACAGTTGAGATAACAGCATCAGAAGCGTCTTTCCACTTAAGGTTGGTCATTCTGATTTTGATAAGATCGTCATTAGTTTTTAACATTACTGCGAGATCATAATAGTTACCAGGCGTAATGTTAGTAACAGTAGTTGAGATGTAGCCATCTGCTCCCACATTGTAGGCGTTAGCAATCACACTAAGTGCATCACCTGTAACACCTTGTCCGGATGCTTGAGCAAAACTAATATTTGTGCCGAAATTGGCAACGCATGTCCAACCATCAGGATTGGAACCTGTCCAGGATTCAAAATCTCCGTTTGTTACAGTTTGTGCGTTTAAATTAATAAACGAAAAAACTGTAAAAAGCAGAAAAATTCCTCTTAAAAAAGTTGTAACTTTCTTTTTCATACATTTAATTTATTTGGTTAAAATTTTAATTGTAATAATCCTCGTATTGAATAAATTTTTTTTGCTAATATAACAAATAAAATTCTAATTACAATGATTTTTGTCAAATATTTAAATTTAAACAATAAAATCTTTAAACTGATTATAACATAGTTTTGTTCATTAGTCTAAGTCTATGTGATTATTAAAAATTTTTTTATTAACTAAATTAAAATCAAACAAGAAATTTAAGAATTCCATATTTCCCATGCTTTGTCGGCTTGTTCGAATAGCATGGTGAATCCGTTAATTGTTTTTGCTCCTTTTTGTTTTGCTTTCTTAAGAAATACAGTTTCTTCGGGATTGTAAACTAAGTCAAAACAAATATGTTGATTTGTAATATAATCATAAGGTATTTGAGGGGAGTTATTAATTTTTGGGTACATGCCCACAGGCGAAGCGTTAATAATTAAATTGTGCTGATTAATAATTCCTTCGGTTAGTTTATCGTAGGAGAAAATTTTTAAACTTTTTGGATTTCTGGAAACATGAGTATATCCAAATCCCATTTGTTCAAGAACATAAGCACAAGTTTTACCGGATCCGCCGCTGCCCAGAATTAAGGCTTTTGTATTTTTAGGAAGGTCTAAAAGTTTGAAGGTCTTTTCTAAACCAAAAATATCCGTATTGTAACCTTTTAAACTAAAACTGTTACCATTCCTTGTAATTTTTACTGTATTAATTGTGCCTAATTTGTAAATTATGTCGTCGAGCTCTTGAAGATAAGGAATTATCACTTCTTTGTATGGAGTAGTAACATTAAAGCCGACTAAATTTTTACGTGTTTGTACAATATTATTTATTTTTGAAATGTCGCTAAGTGGAATAAGTTCATATTTTGCATCAGTAATTCCGAGTTTTTTGAATTTCTCTGCAAAATATTTTGGTGAATATGCGTGTTCTAGGGGATAGCCGATTAATCCGAAAACTTTCATCTTATTTATTTTTTTCTGCAATTAATTCAACAAGACTAATAACAATCACTCCTAAAATAATGAATATTACTGCATAAAAAAACTCGGTATTAATTTGTGGTAAAAACCATTCGTAGGCTACGAGTTTTTCTTTACCGCCAAAATTTTCTGTTATCATTGATTTCCATGGCCATAGTATTAATAAAGAGCCTGTAACAAAACCTGACAATAACGCTATTGTAATATCTTTAAATTTTTTAAAAAGATAGGAAAGTATATAAGAAAAACCAATCAATCCAAACACTGCACCTAGGCCTACAGGAATAAGAATTTTTAAATCAAAATTACTTACTGCATGAACCATAACAAGTTGATAATTTCCCATAAGCACCAGGACAAAAGATCCGCTTAATCCTGGAAGTATCATGCTGCACGAGGCAACAATACCGCAAATAAACAGGTAGAATGTGTTTTGATTTTCTCCTGCAGGACTTAGTATGGAAATACTAATTGCAATTGCAGTTCCGAATAAAAAGAATAAAACTATCAGAAATGATAACTTGCTGATTTGTTTGTTGACAAAATATATTGAAGCCAAAACTAATCCAAAAAAGAAAGCCCAGATATAAACAGGATAATTTTCAAACAAGTATTCGAAAAGTTTTGCAATACTGAAAATTGCTGTGAATGTTCCTAATAAAACCGATATTAAGAAATACAAATCGGTATGCTTGATAAATCCAGAAATTTTTAACTTAAATAATAATTTAATAGCTGTTAAATTAAAGGATTTTATTGAATTAATCAGCCTTTCGAAAATTCCTGTTATTAAAGCTATAGTTCCGCCAGAAACTCCGGGAATTACATTTGCAATTCCCATTGCTATACCTTTAAGAAAATTGAACAGATACTCTTTAATGATCATATTTTTTTGCGGCAAATGTAGTATAAAATTTATTAATTGTTTTGTTTTTTTAGTTGTTTTACAGCAAAGAAATAAGCTCCCAAACTAATCATTTCCGATGTATCAAAATCAGAGAACATATATGCTGCTTTTGGTATATGATAGTATTCCAGATTTATATTTTCAAAATACGGAACATTGATAAGCTTTTTATCATCCTGTAAAAAGTTTGTGAGTTCACTTTCATTATTAAGACAAAATACTTTGTGAGTTAATCTTTTGTTTGTTCTTCCATCGAGTTTTTTAAATTCTCTGTTAAGTTCATGTTTAATTCCTGGAATGATAAATTCTTTCGCTCCTGCAATACCTCCTCCAATTACAACAATTCCATCGGTGAGGGTAATTATATTTGCAATGGCATCTCCTAAATATCTGCCAAGCTCGAAAAATGCCTTTTGTGCTGCAATGCAATATTTATTTTTTTCATCTGTGGCCATAAAATAAATTTCTTTTGGTTCCGGACAGTCTGAAACTGGTATTTCAGAAAATTTTGAAAAGAAATATTTTACGGCTCTGATACTAATTCCTTCTTCGCTATTATATTCGGGGTTAACTCTGTTGGAAGTAATCCAGATCTCAGCAGCACACATGTTATCTCCTTGAAGTAATTCTCCATTACTGACAATTCCGGCTCCAAAGCCTGTGCCCAGAGTCATTCCTGTTATATTGGAGTAGGATTTATTACTGCCAGAATTTTTCAGTAAATTATTGATAAAAGGTAATGTGCCTGCCATAGCTTCGCCATAAGCGTAAAGATCTCCGTCGTTGTTTATAAAAACCGGTACTTTGAACCATAGTTCAATCATTTTACCAAGAGCAACACCGCCACTAAAACCGGGTAAATTATGTAAATCTCCGATTATTCCATTCTTAAAATCAGCAGGACCTGGAAAAGCAAAACTTATAGCATCGGGTTTTTTATTGTTTATTGTAGCAAGCTCTTCAAAACCGGAAATAATATTCTTTAAACATTTTTCAAGATTATCCCCATTGGCAGGTTTATGAATTTTTTTAGAATGAATTTTTCCATCTTCAACTATTGAGAAGATAAAGTTTGTTCCGCCGGCATCTAATGTAAAAACTATCATGCTGTAATTTTTTTTTACAAAGATATGAAAAAACAGTATCATCTTTAACAATTACCAATGAACAAACTGATTTTATGATTGTTACTCAAAAGAAATTTGGTATATTTGCAAAAAAAAATATATGTTCGTAGAAACAGATTGTAAATCATGTACCTTGTTGTTTAAAAACGTGTTCAGGAAATTGAGCAGCGTTCAGCTCGAATATCTTGATTCTGTTAGAAATTGTATGATATTAAAAAAGGGTAAAGTTTTATACGAAGAAGGAAATAGAATTACGGGAATTTATTGTATAAAGTCAGGAGTTGTAAAAATTTATAAAACTGGAATTGAAGGTAAAGAGCAAATAATAAAATTTGCAAAAGGCGGAGATATTTTTGGGTACCGTTCTGTTATCAATAATGAACCGGCTTGTACCGGCGTTACAGCTCTGGAAGATACTGTACTATGTCAGATTCCGTCGGCAGATTTATTTAGGTTATTGAGAGAAAATGCCGATTTTGCTCTGGAAATGTTACATATCGCTTGTAAAGAACTTGACGAATCAAACCGTTTCATCACCGATATTGCTCAAAAATCCGTAAAAGAAAGATTGGCTGAAATTCTTATTCATCTTAAAAATGAGTTTGGAGTAAATAATGAAGATATGATAAATATCTCGCTTACTCGTGAAGAACTGGCTAATATAATCGGAACAGCAACAGAATCAGTTATACGTATATTAACAGAGTTTAAGAACGAAGGAATTATTGAAATTCATGGAAGGAAAATAAAAATAAAGAATGAAAGCAAATTAAAAAAGATCTGCAATTTCTACTAATGAACCAAAAATATTTTACCGATTTATTGGAAAAATCACTTTCAGGAGAGTTTCTTAATTATGATGAAATTATTCACCTTTATAGATTTGCTGATTTTCATGAATTGGTGTTTTATGCAGATATAATTCGAAAAAAAAATCATCCCGATAATATTGTAACTTATATCATTGACAGGAATATCAATTACACTAATATTTGTTATTCGCAATGTAAATTTTGTAATTTTTGTCGCAATTCCAACGATCATGATATATACATATTGGAATTAAAAGATTATAAATCAAAAATTGATGAATTATATTTAATAGGTGGGAGACAGATTCTTTTGCAAGGAGGAATGAATCCTAAATTAGATTTAGAATATTATCAAAATTTATTTAAACAACTTAAAAATTATTATCCCGATTTAAAACTTCATGCTTTGGGTCCACCGGAAATTGTATTTCTTGCGAAAAAGTCAAAAAAAACAATTCATCAGGTTTTAGAAATACTAATTGAAGCCGGATTGGACAGTTTACCGGGAGCAGGAGCTGAAATACTTTCTGATAGGGTTCGTAATATAATTAGTCCGGCAAAATGCTCTTCTGCAGAATGGCTCGAGGTTATGCAAATTGCTCATGAAATTGGACTTACAACATCTGCCACTATGATGTTCGGACATATTGAAACTATTGAAGAACGAGTGGAACATCTATTAAAAATAAGAGAACTGCAAAATAAAAAGCCGAATAATTCAAAAGGATTCATTTCTTTTACACCATGGCCTTTTGCAAAATCTGGAACAAAACTGGTTAAAGAATATCCTTACATTCCTGATGTATCTGCAATTGAATTTCTACGAATAATATCTTTATCGAGAATAGTACTTTTAAACATTCCAAATATTCAAGTTTCGTGGTTGACTATGGGTGCCGAAGTAGCATCCTTAGCTTTACATTGTGGGGCAAATGATATGAGCAGTATTATGATTGAAGAAAATGTTGTATCGAAAGCCGGAAAAAACTTTAAACTCGATGAAAATGGTATGAAAAAAGCAATATCAGAGGCAGGTTTTATTCCAAAGCGTCGAAATCAGCAATATGAAATACTAAATTGATTTTAATGATTGAATTTGCTTGGCTCAAGTTTGTAAAGAATATAATAAGAATTTGGCTTCATGAACGGATAATATTTTACTTTATAATCGGTACTGTCGCCGCAAAACACCATAAAGTCCTGTTTTTCAAATTCCGTTGATGGGAAATTGGTAATTTTTTTGATGTAAAAAAAGTCTTCAATGTACTTTAATGTTGTAAAATTTTCGTTGAAAGAGTAGCAAATCCTGTTTTGGAAAGTTATTGGGGTATTTTCTTTGTCGAAATATATGCTTGTGACTTCTGTTTTTTTCGGAAAACGGTAAAGCCTGCAGTCTCTAATGGGTTGTTGTTGAAGCTGAAATCCTTGAATAATTTGTTTTGAATGAGGAGGGAGGCAAATAATTCTTTCTTCATTAAAAGAGATTTCGAGATTGGTTTGTTGAGGTGTTGTCAGTTTTATTAATCCCGGTATTTGAACTGATTCTTCGTCAATGTTTTCCTGAGTTAATGTTCCTGATTTTTTTGGTTTGAATTGCCTATTCTGAAAATAAGTTTGGGCAAAATCATTTACAATAAAATGCGATCTTTTCATGTCAATAAAAATATCTTTATTGGTTTTATTATAAATGATAAAACTTCCATTCCCGTAATTAGACCACAAATTATATTGAATTTCCACATCTTCATTTTCGAAGAAGAAATATTCTGAGCTTAACTTTTGTGAGCTGTTTTCAGTTTCTACCAGCTGGTAATAATTTTGAGGAGCGCAAGCAAACAAAAATGCAGCAAAAATTAATATCGAAAACTTTTTCATAGTTTTTTGATTTGTTTAATCAAAAATACAAAATATATTTTAAAATCACAAATGAAACTTTTTAACAATAATTTCGTTAAAATTACTGAATTATCTTTCATATTGAGGAAATGCTGAAGAAAAACAATAAAGATGTTTATGGGCAATGCTGTTTAGATTATCTTAATGGAGATAAAACAGCAAAAATTTTGGTTCATAGCAATATTGCAGAAACAGATGATTTACCTGCTTCTTATCTTTTTCGACCTTATGAAGAAATGCCTTTTCATGAAAAAAAGGCCTTGAGGCTGGTAAGAGGCAGTATTCTTGACGTGGGTGCTTGTGCAGGTTCTCACTCTTTGTATTTGCAAGATCTGGGATATGATGTTACTGCTCTGGACGCTTCGGAGGGTTGTTGTGAAGTTATGCAAAAAAGAGGTGTGAAAAATATAGTTTGTTCCGATATTTTGAGTTACTCCGGAAAAACTTATGACACTATATTGCTTTTAATGAATGGTATCGGTATTTCGGGTACTCTTGCAAACTTGCCTTGCTTACTTGACCATTTAAAAACTTTACTTAAAACAGGTGGAAAAATAATTTTTGATTCTTCCGACTTGCAATATTTATATCTCGAAGAAGACGGCAGTGCCTGTATTCCTCTGGGAGAAACTTATTACGGTGAACTTGAATATTATTTGGAATATAAAAACCTGAAAACCGATCCGTTCAGCTGGGTTTTTATTGATCCTTATACTATGGAGGCGATTGCAAAAGAAGTTAATTTTCAGATGCAGTTCATTGCTCAGGGAAAGCATTATGACTATTCTGCCTGCTTGTATTAAAAACTTTTTAAAAACAATTCAATATTCTTAGGTTTTGTTGCCCATGAAGTAACAAGCCTTACCACAGAGTTGTTTTCATCATATCTTTTCCAGATATAAAAATCAAATTGTTTTTCTAATTTTTCAATAAGTTTGTTTGACATGATAGGAAATAACTGATTTGTTGATGGCGGAATCAAAAATTCAATATTCTTTAATTTTAATCCTTCGGATAATTTTTCTGCCATTGAATTAGCATGCTTTGCGAGCTCAAAATAAAGGTCATTATCAAACAAAACATCAAATTGGGCTCCGATTAGTCTCGATTTAGACAACAAGGCTCCTTTTTGTTTCATGTGATATCTGAAAAAATTCTGCAGTTCCGGATTGCAAATAACAATTGCTTCGCCAATAAGAGCTCCGTTTTTTGTGCCGCCAATATAGAAAGCATCACAATATTTTGCCAGGTTTTCGAGGCTTAGATCGTTATGCTTTGAAGTGAGTGCAGAGCCTAATCTTGCTCCGTCAATGTAGAGATATAATGAATGCTTTCTACAAACTTCTGAAATTTGTGATAATTCTGAATTAGTGTAAACTGTTCCGAGTTCAGTAGAATTAGAAATAAAAACGATTTTGGGTTTTACCATGTGCTCATCGTAATGGTAGAGAATGGCTTCTTCAATTTCTTTCGGAGTAATTTTACCGTTTTTTCCTTCATAAGTATTTATTTTGTGTCCGGTAAACTCAATTGCTCCTGCCTCATGGATTTCGATATGAGCAGTTTTTACAGCGATAACAGATTCGAAAGGTTTAAGAAAAGAGCTTATGCACAATAAATTTGCCTGAGTTCCTCCACTTACAAAATGAACATTTGCATCGGGATTGTTTATAAGAGTTTTAATTTTAATTTCTGCTCTTCTGCAAAGGGGGTCTTCGCCATAACCCGGCATTTGATCGTAGTTAGTTTTTGAAAGCTGTTCCAAAATTTTTGGATGAGCACCTTCACTATAATCATTGAGAAAACTAATTTTCATGTTCTTTTAAATTTTCAAATCTTTTAAATTCTATGTTTTTATCAATGATATATCTGAAAGTAACATGAGTTTTGGCTTTTATTGTGTTGCCCATGTGTTTGTATAATTGATTTACTTTAGAGTTATAATCGCCCACCCAGGACATTTCAAGTTCTTTTATATTATCTTCTTTAAGTGCGTCGGTTAGTTTTAAGAATATACCGTAAATCAATCCTGTTCTTTGGTATTTTGGATTTACTCCGGTTACAAAGAGTCTTGCCCTGTTGATTTTTTTCATTCTAAAAACTAATCTTATTTTGTTCAATAGATTAAGTTTACCTTTGAAAGCTTTTATGGCCTGGTTAAGATCTGGCAAACAAATTGCCATTCCTACGGGGTGATTATTATGATAAGCCAGCCAAACATATTTTGGATTAATTATAGGCTTTAGCTCCTCAAAAGTCTTAAGAAATTCTTGATATTCAACAGGCACATAATCTGCATGGAAAACAGACCAAACATCGTTAAATATTGTAGTTATGTCTTTTGCAAATTTTTCTGGATTATTTATATCAAGGCATTTAAAATCATATTCTGATGAATTAAGAATATGCTGAGCAAATTTTACATGTCTTTCGGGAAATTCTTTTGTTAAATCAACATGATAGGAATATTGTTCGTAATAGTTTTGAAATCCGTAATCTTCAAATAATTCTTTGTAGTAGGGCGGATTGTAAGGCATACCAAATCCCTGACAAACAAATCCCTCCGTAAGAACCCCCCAATAATTATAATTCTCGCCCGGAACCGTAACGGCATCAACTACCTGCATATCTTGAGTTTTCAGCCATTCAATTGCAGTGTCGAATAATAAATTTGCTACATCCTGATTATTTATACACTCAAAGAAACTCAATCCGCCTTCGTAAGGTCTTCTTTTTTTTGATTTTTTTTCTGTCCAGAAAGCAATTATACGACCAACCGGGATGTTGCTTTTATATAAAACCCAGGCTTTATAATCTCCGTTTTGCAATAACTTGTTTTTGTTTTTATCAAACAGGGATTTAATTTCTACTTCTAACGGAGCAACCCAGTTAGGATCATTCTTGTAGATTCTTAAAGCAACTTCAAAAAAATCTTTATTTTCTGCAAGATTGACTTCTTTTATTTCCATATCTCGTTTTGTTAAAAAAATCAGATCAATATGCTGACCTGATAAAAAATTAAATTAGTCTCTTAATCTTGACAATAGTCTTAGAATTTCCAGATATAGCCATATCAAAGTAACCATTAAACCAAAAGCTGCATACCATTCCATATATTTTGGAACGCCCATTTGAGCCACTTCTTCAATAAAACTGAAATCAAGAATTAAATTTAATGAAGCTATAACAACAATAAAAAGGCTTATTCCAATACCAATCGGTCCGCTGTCGTGAATAAAAGGAACCGAAACTCCAAATAAATTCAAAATGAAAGTTACTAAATAAACAAGTGCAATTCCGGCAGTTGCTATAATAACACCTGAACGGAATTTTTGAGTAGGCACGATAATTCCTGTTTTGTAAGCGAAAAGCATAATCCCTAAAATTCCAACTGTAAGCAGTACAGCCTGAATTACAATTCCTGTAAAAACTGTATTATAAACCATTGAAATTGCTCCGAGGAAAAATCCTTGTGCAGCAGCGTAAAGAGGAGCAAGAAACATTGAATATTTTTTTGCAAAAATATTTGCCATTGCCAGAATAAATCCAATAATGGCAGATGGCCACAACAGGCTTGAAAGCATTTCGATATTCGAAGCTGCAAGCCTCCACGAAATACTTCCTGTAGCAAGAATAATTAAAAATAAAATCAGCGATTTGTTCACAGCTCCTTGAATAGTCATCACCTGACCATCAGTTGGTACCGCAAAAGATTTCTGACTTAATACCGGGTTTGATGTTCCTGTAATTCTCATTTTTTTACATTTTTAGGTTAAACAATTAAAAAACACTTTTTGGATTTGTCGCAATAAAATCTTTTAAATAAAACGGTTCAAAATAAACTAAATCTACAAACTCGTTTTTTGCAAAAAGCTGTTCCGAAATACGTCCCATATATTGTGCAGATGGATATATGTTGTCTAAAACAACAAAATTTTCGTTGTTTAAAAATTCTTTTAGTTTATTTATACCGTTACCACAAAATAATGTTTTATGTTTTTTAAATTCGTCAAAGCTGTTTTCATTGATTATGACAGACTTTGTTTCAGAAATTTTGTTTAAATCTCTGTCGAAAACTGCCATATATACTTCCATCCTGCGAGCGTCAATCATCGGGACAAATCTTTCGCATTCAATGTCGGAACAGCTTTTTGCCATTTCAGCTAATAAAAGAAGTGTGTCAACGGAAATAAGTGGGATGTTTGCAGCAAAACAAATTCCTTTTGCGAGGCTTACGCCAATTCTCAGGCCTGTGTAAGATCCTGGACCGGAACTGATAGCAACAGCGTCGGGGATTATTTTTCCATTAATCTTGTTTAAAATTTCATCAACAAAAATTGCCAGCTGCGAAGAATGCACCATTTTGGGATTTTCTTCATTATCGGGAATATAGAGTTTTAAATAATTCTCTTCAACCCTGCCGTCAATAGAGAGGGAGACCGAACAAACTTCTGTGGAAGTTTCTATGTTTAATATCTTAGCCATAACGCTGCAAATATACTATTTTTTATTTTTAGATTCGGAATACACCTCTTCTTTATAAACTTTTTTTACAGTCATTCCATCTCTCAAGATTTTCGAAATCAAGGAATATGGAGCAGTAATAACTTCTTCTCCCTCTTGCAAGCCTTCGATGATTTGAATGTAATAAGAGTCCTGAATTCCTGTTTTTACTTTTCTTTGAATAGCTTTCCCGTCTTTATAAACAAATACCACTTCATTAAAATCATTCGGATTCTCATTTTCATCATTGTCTGAATCTGAAAAAGATTCTTTTTCTGTTCTGGTAGTAATTGCAGAAAGAGGAACGGACAAAGCATCGCTCACGGAATTGGTGTAGATATCAACCGATGCGGTCATGCCAGGTCTGAAAGGATATTTGTTGTGTTCTGTAACAAGATCTTTGTAAGATTCAGGCAGGATTCGGATTTTAACTTTAAAGTTTGTTACCTGGTCCGTATTAAAACCTGAAACATTGGCTGAATTAGAGATTTCGGTAACAACACCTTTAAATTTTCGTTTAAAATACGCATCAACGTGAATATCTGCGGTATCATTTAATTTAATTTTAACAATATCGTTTTCGTTTACATCTACGATTACTTGCATAACGTCTAAATTTGCAATACGCAGCATTTCTGTACCTGCCATCATTTCTGTTCCAACCACACGTTCTCCGACTTCTACATTGAGCATCGAAACTATTCCATCCATAGGAGCAAAAACGGAGGTTTTTTTAAGATTTTCATTGGCTTCTTTAATTGTGGCCTGAGCACTTAAAAGCTGAAAATGTGCAGCATTAACGCTTGCTTCAGCAGCTCTAAGGTCAGCAAGAGCCATCTGATATGAGGATAAGGCAGTTTCATATTCTGCCTGTGAAATAACTCCTTGTTCCCAGAGAGTTTTATTTCTTTTATACGAAAGTTCAATTTGCTGGAATTGGGCTTTTACTTGTTCGAGACGAGCTTGAGAATTGATATAATTTGCGTTTGCCGAATTTCCCGCTGCTATTGTTCTTTCGAGAGCCGACTCGTAAATGTCGGGTTTTATTTTAAGCAAAAAATCTCCTTTTTTTACTTGTTGTCCTTCCTTAATTACTAATTCAACAATTTCGCCGGAAACATCAGGGCTGATTTTAATTTCTGTTTCGGGTTGAATTTTACCACTGGCAGAAACATATTCCTTAATGGTCCGTTTTTCAACAGGATCGGTACTTATCTTGTATGTGGAATCTTCTCCAAACCAACCGGTTTTTTTTCCAACAATAAGGATTACAATCAGGGCAATAGCCACAATGATTATAATATTTCGCTTTTGCTTTTTGTTTTTCTTTTGTGCCATCTTACAAGTTTATTTTTTATTATAACCTTATTGGAATTCCTCTATAAAAATCAAGAATTTTCAGTTTAAAAATGTAATCATATTTTGTTCTTATGTACTCGATTTGAGAACGATAAAGGTTGTTTTTGCTTATGTTAAAATCAGCTTGAGTTATTAGTCCTTGTTCGTATCTTTTATTTGTAAAATCGAAATTAATTTCTGCAGCAGAAAGACTTTTTTCGGCAGCAATCATCTTTTTTAAAGCAGACTGCAGGTCATTATATGCTTGTTGAATTTCTTTTAATAAATCTTTTCTGGCTTGTTCTTCCTGAATTTTATATTGTTCAAGAAAAATTCCCGAATTTTTATAGTTAGTTCTGGCTTGATATGAATTAAAAATCGGAATGCTTAGATTGAACATTACAGCAGCACTTGCATTTTCTTTGAATTGATCCCAGAAAGGTTTTGTTTGATAAGTATAATTGAAAGAGTACTGGTAAACATCCAGAATATTTCCGTTGGGGTCAACTGTAAAACCGCTCAAAAAAGGTGTAGAAAGTTGTATATCCGAAATCATTTTTCTCGCACTGCTGTATCCTGTGCCATAAGATGCACTTAAACTTAATCGTGGCATTAACATTGATCTTGCAATTTTGTAATTAAAATCAGCAGATAATACTTTTAGTCCGGCATATTCTATTTCGGGCATTTTATGTAAAGCTTCTTGGTATATTTCATTAATACTCGGTAATATTATTTGTTGCTCGATGTTACTTAACTCCGGCTTTTGTATTTCGAAATTTAAAAAATCCTCGTATTCAATGATTTGGGCAAGAGAAAGCAGGGCTGTGTTATATTGGTTTTCATAATTTACAATGTTGTATTCGTCATTTGCAAGTTGTGCCTGGGTGTCGTAGAGATTTTGGAGAGGAAGACTGCCTTCGTTTACAAGAATTTTAATTTTTTCGAGTTGTTCGATGGTTGTGTTTTTTTGAAGTTTTGCCATTTCTACCAGATCGGCGGCAAAGAGTACATTCAGATATGCTGCTGCAATAGCCAGAGACATATTATTTTTTACGCGTTGGAGTTGTACTTCGGAAGCCAGAGCGTCGGTTTCGTTTTTTTTGAGATTAAAATGATTTTGAAAACCTTGAAAAAGCACTATTCCTGTGGAAATTTGAAAATTAGAAGAATTGAAGTTTTCGCTTGAAAAGTCATTTGTGTAGGGGTCAACACTACGTCCGAAAGTGAAGTTTTCTGAAGTACCAGCGTTTAATGAAGGTAGAAATGCTAATCGCGAACTTTGTAATTGGTTTTGAGAAATACGTGTTTCAAGAGTTTGAGATTTGATTTGCAAATTTTTATCGAGAGCATAATTAATACACTCTTCGAGAGTCCACTTTTTTTGAGCGGATAAGATGTTAAAAATACTTAATGAAGTAATTAAAAGAAGAAAATATTTTTTCATTTAAATAGATTTTTTTGCTAAAGTAAACAAAAGAGTTTTTAAAAAAATTTTTGAAAAGTAGTATTAAGAAAATTTTAAGGATAAATGTTTATATTTAAAAGGTAATCAAACATTTGTCTCCGACAATACGTAGCAAGACGAGATATTAGATGGCGAAAACTAAATTAAGAATTAGAAGATGCGAGAGATGACTGAAAGGCTTAAAAAACGGTATTTGATCGTAGCTGAAACCACCGTTTTTCAATTTATCAATTATTAATTCATTACATTACTGATTTTTAAAAGGGGTGATTTAAAATTTCTTTTTGTAGAAATGGCAGTAAGGGAGATTGCCGGTTTTTTGGTAGTATTTCTGATGGTAATCTTCGGCAGGATAAAAGGCTCCTGCAGGTGTTAATTTTGTATAAACCTTGTGTCCTTTAGAAATTAAGATAGAGATTAGTTTTTCTGCAATAATTTTTTGTTCATCAGTGGTATAGAAAATTTCTGATCTGTATTGTTCTCCAACATCAGGACCTTGCCTGTTTATTTGGCCGGGATCGTGAATCTCAAAAAACGTTTTACATAAGTCTTCAAAACATACTTTTGTATTATCAAAAACTATTTTTACGGTCTCTGCATGTCCTGTATTCTCGTAACAAACTTGTTTATAAGTAGGATTTTCCACGTAACCGCCGGTATAACCAACTTCTGTCGAAATAACTCCTTTTATGTTTTGAAAATAATATTCAACTCCCCAAAAACAACCTCCGGCGAATATTGCAGTTTCGATATTATTGTTTGCTTGATTTTGTGGCGATTCATAGGCTTCAAATTCTAATGAAATTGAGTTAACACAATGTCTTACATTTTTTTCAGTAAAACCTTCTCCAAAAAACACATGACCAAGGTGAGCTCCGCAATTTGTACAGGTTATTTCGGTTCGAATTCCATCTGCATCAAGGGTTCTTGTAACAGTACCAGGTAATTCATCATCAAAAGATGGCCATCCACAACCTGAATCAAATTTGAATTCGGATTTATACAATGGAGTACCACATAATTTACATTTATATATTCCCGGAGAAAAGTGATTGTAGTATTTACCTGTAAAAGGGCGTTCCGTTCCTTTATAAAGAATCACATACTTTTCTAATTCCGTTAGTTCATTTTTTCTTTTTTCTAAATCTTTTTCTGCCATATTATTTTGCTCATAACAAGAATTGAACAACAGTAAATTAACCAATATGAATAAAATACCATATTTCATGTTTAATAAACAGAAAACTATTACGAATGTTAAAATTTTACAATGAATTTTTTGTTTTATCAATTAATAAGTAAGTACAAAAGGAAGAAATTCTTTGTTTTGTTCGTATTCACTTATTAGCATTTGCTGAAGGGTTTTATTGTTTCGCATTAGAAAATACAAAGCGCCCTGAGCTCTCAATAATCGTTCGTTTTTGTCAATACCGAGATTTATCTTATATAATTCCTGAACTTCATTTGTGAGTTCCTGATACATGTTAAAATCTTCACTCATAAAATGTTTGCTAATCGAGGTAAAACAAAAAGCCTCAATAAAAGGTTTTCTTTGTGCTTCGGTCTTTATAATGTCGTGAGTTCCAACGCATAACTTAACAGCATATAAATCATCGTCTGTAATTTTAGTGATAGAAAAATATTTCACTGCAATATTCAATAAATCATCCATATTAACTGTATCTTTCGGAAGTTTATTTATTGTTTTGTTTACTAAGTTATCCATTATTGAGTTGAATAAACTGTCGTTTATTAGTTCTTCGATGAAAATCTGTTGAAGTGTTAAACTGTCATTTATCGGTAGTATTTTTTCGTTAATTTTTCTTAAGTTCGAAAAGTTTGTCAAAATATATTCTATAAATTTCAAATTATTTTTAATCAGGTCTGAGGCACAATTATGAGCATCAGGTTCTTTTAACGAAGTTGATATAAATTCTTTGCCCTGCCAGTGCATTTTGTTTGCAATGATGAAATCTCCATAAAAATCTCTTATATTACAATAATTTTGACCGAAGGAGTTTGAGGTAATGATTGTTATAATAATACAAACTAAAGCAATATTTTTCATTTTTTAAAATTGTATTTATTATCACAAATAAATCTTATCAAAGATAAACAAAAATTTAAATTTGATAGAAAAAATTGACAAAAATTGTTGTTCAATTAAAAGGGATCTGATTTAAAGGTACTCTTAAAAAAAATGAATATAAATATTTATTTAAAAGCAATTATGATTTTTAGATTAAATGAATTAGTTTTGTGAAGCAAAAATTGACAAAAGAAAATATGAGTGATCAGATAAAACACGAATGCGGGATAGCCATGTTGCGGTTGCTTAAACCGCTTTCATACTACAAAGAAAAATACGGGACATGGAAGTACGGAATCAATAAATTGTATTTGTTGGTTGAAAAGCAGCATAATCGTGGGCAAGATGGAGCCGGTGTTTTATGTCTTAAATTCGATACTCCTCCAGGAGTAAAGTATATGTTTAGAAAGCGTTCTGCATCCTCAACCCCTATAATTGATAATTTTAAAGATATATATAAAAACTTTGATGAAGTTTTGAGTAGAAATCCCGACAAGGAAGAAGATGCAGAATGGATAAAACAAAATGTTGAATTTGCCGGAGAATTGTACATGGGTCATCTTAGGTATGGAACTTTCGGTAAAAATAATGTTGAATATGTTCATCCATTTTTAAGGGTTAGCAATTGGCGAACAAAGACATTGGCTCTTGCAGGGAATTTTAATTTAACCAATGTTGACGAGTTATTTCAGTTTTTGGTTGATTTTGGTCAAAATCCAAAAGAGTATTCCGATACCGTTACGGCTTTGGAATTAATTGGTCTTTTTATGGATGAGGAAAACCAAAAACTTTTCAGAGAATATAAAAATCAGGGATACAGTAATTACGAGATAAGCGGTTTAATAGAAAAGAATGTAAATATATCAAAAATTCTTAAAGAGGCAACACACAACTGGGATGGAGGTTATGTAATGGGTGGAGTAATCGGACATGGTGATGCTTTTATTGTTCGAGATCCATGGGGGATAAGACCTGCATTTTATTACAAGGATGAAGAGATTTTTGTTGCAGCTTCTGAAAGGCCTGTAATTCAAACAGCTTTAAATGTTCCTGCCGAAGAGGTTTTAGAACTGGAACCGGGGTGTGCACTTATAATAAAAAAAGACGGCAACATTATTAAGCAATTGATAAGAGTGCCGGAGGAAAAATCTTCATGCAGTTTTGAACGTATTTATTTTTCTCGAGGTACCGATCTTGATATTTACAGGGAAAGGAAAAAATTAGGCGAATTGCTTGTTCCTCAAATTCTTGAAGAAATAAACGAAGATTTTGAAAACACCGTGTTTTCATATATTCCCAATACAAGTGAGGTTGCTTTTTTGGGCATGTTAAAAGGGATGGAGACTTTTCTGAATAACCGCAAGATTAAACTCATGCGAGAAAAATGCGGAAAAATTTCTGATGACGAGATGCGTGAAATACTGGAAATGCGTCCCAGAGTTGAAAAAATTGCTGTGAAAGATGTTAAGATGCGTACATTTATAACTCAGGACGAAGACCGAAACGAAATGGTAGAACATGTTTATGATATTACCTATGGAACTGTTCGTCCCGGTAAGGATACGCTTGTTATTATTGATGACAGTATTGTTAGAGGGACAACCCTTCGACAAAGTATTCTCAAAATGTTAGACAGGTTAAAACCTAAAAAAATAATTATTGTTTCTTCGGCTCCTCAAATCAGATATCCGGATTGTTACGGGATTGATATGACAAAAATCGGTGATTTTATTGCTTTTCAAGCCGCAATTTCTTTGTTGAAGCAAAAAGGTAAAGAAAACATCATTGACGAAACATATAAATTATGTAAAGCTCAGCAAAATCTTCCCAAAGAGGACATAGTTAATTATGTTAAAAACATTTATAAAGAATTTACTGATCAAGAAATTGCAAATCAAATTTCATTTTTAATAACACAAAATGCCGCAATAAAATCAGAGTTTAAAACAATCTTTCAAACAGTCGAAAACTTGCATAAAGCATGTCCGAATAATAAAGGGGATTGGTATTTTACCGGAGATTATCCAACCCACGGTGGGAACAAAGTTGTTAATACATCGTTTATAAATTTTTACGAGAATAAAAACGAAAGGGCTTATTAAGCCCTTTTGTTTTTTATTTAGAATAACAGGTGGTTAACGAACCACAGTAACAATTCCGCAGTATTTTGTCCCATTAAATAAATCTACTGTGTAAACGTAGGACCCGGTAGGAACAGGTTTCCCGTTCCATGTACCATTCCAGGGAGCTCCGTTGCCTTTCCCTTCAAAAACAAGTTGTCCCCATCTATTGAATACTTCAATTTGTGCCCATGGATAAAGTCCTATGTTTTCGATTATCCAGGTGTCGTTAATTCCGTCATTGTTTGGTGTGAAAGCATTAGGAATAATTATACATTCCACATCTTCGTCAATCAAGGTTATGTATTCAGTGCGTTTTTTACAACCGTTGACATCGGTAATTGTGAAACTGTAAGTTCCCTGGCTTAATCCGGTAATATATTCTATAGGTGCAGTTTGGTCTGCCCAGGAAATAAGGTATGGTGGTTTACCTCCAGTGATAGAGATTTCAATGTAACCATCATTATTACCGATACAGCTTGGGTTGATACTTATATAATTATAATCTAATTCTTCAGGTTCGTAAATCATAATTGAGCTGTTCCATTCACAACCATTATTGTCGAAGACACTAATTAAATAGTTACCCGGCGAAAGATTTGAAGCTGTTCGTCCTGTAAAACTATTATTGCCGAATTGCCATAAGTATGTGTAAGGAGGCGTTCCTCCTGATGGATTGATTGTAATGCTGCCATCATTGTTACCTTTACAGGTGATGTCGGATTTTATTATTTGAGCAGTTAACGGATATTGAGGATTGGTAACCGTAAATATTTTTACAGCAGTACAATTATTCGCATCAGTTACCGTAACAGTGTAATTACCCGGAGCAAGCCCACTAATATTAGAAGTTGTTGCTCCTGTACTCCAGATTATGAAATATGGAGCACGACCACCTGTAATTGAAATACTTATTGATCCGGTTGATTGGTCAGTACATCCGGCTCCGATCACTGTTCCCGAAATTTGTATTCCGGGAGCATCTTCAATGCTGATTTGAGCAGTTCCTGTACAGCCCCATGCGTCTGTAGCAGTTACACTGTAATTGCCGGAACTGATATTTGTAACAATATTGTTATGTAAGCCATTAGACCAGTGGTAATAAACAGGAGACATTCCATTTTGAGAATTTGCTGATAGTACGGCTGTTGCACTTCCGGCACAGATAACAGGTTGTTCTAACGATATTGAAGCGTGAATTGACCCGCTGATGCCTATGTTAACCGATCTTGATGAACTGCAATTGTTTATATCACGAACTGTAACATAATAAGTTCCCTGTAGTAAATTATCTATGTTAGTTGTATTGCTTCCATTAGACCAGTTATATATATAAGGTGCTGTTCCTCCCGAAACCGAAACACTTGCACTACCTGGATGTAATGTACATACTACATCAGTTGAATTTATTGTAATATTTAGTTGATTTGTTTGTTCAATGGTAACTGTTGCCGAGCTTGTACATCCTTTACTGTCAGTAACAGTAACTGTATAGGTTCCGGCAGGTAGATTTTGTGCAGTAGCTAAAGGAGTTTGTGCGGGATTGTTCCATAAATATGAATACGGAGGGGTACCTCCTGTTGCCATTACGGTTGCAGATCCTGAATTTTGTCCAGCACATGGAATATGATTAACATTAATAATTTCGGTTACTAATTCATCAGGTTCTATAATTGTTCCGGTTGCAGTACCTGTGCATCCATGATAATCAGTAACAGTAACAGTATATGTTCCGGCACCAATACCGTTAAGTAAAATTGAATTGCTCGAATTTATATCATTCCAGATAAAGCTGTACGGAGCAGTACCTCCACTTACGCTGCACATTATAGAACCGTTATTGTAACCATTACAAGAAGGATTATTCTGGCTTGAAATGCTTACATTTAATTGAGAAGGACTTATTAAGTTGTACGAAGCACTTGTTGTGCAAGACCATTGGTCAGTTACTGTAAGATTATATGCTCTCGCAGTAAGATTTGAAATATTTGGCGTAGTACTGTTTCCCGGATCGTTCCATTGATACGAATAATCGGGTACACCACCACTAACAACTGCATGTAAACTTCCTGTTGGAGAACCAAAACATGAAGGATTTTCTCCTGTTATAGTAATAACAATAGGTGTACTTACTTCAACTTCCACAGAGGCATAATTCTGGCAATTGTTTTCATCTGTATAAACATAACTTATGGTATGTGTCCCACTACCCGCTAATTCGGGAGCAAATTTATAGCCGGTTACTCCAGGACCTGAAAATATACCTCCTGATGGTATGGCATCAAGACTTACAATCGGTCCGTTGAAACAAAATTCATTGCCCGGAATTACTATGTTTGGTTGAATGGATGGATGAACTGTTATTGTGGTTTGAGCAGTAGCTGAACAGTTATAAGTGTTTGTTACATAGTAAGTTATTGTATGTACACCGGGACCTGCTATTGATGGATTGAAAGTAAATCCTTGTATTCCCGGACCACTAAGTGTTCCTCCCGGAGGTGATACTATAACAACAGTAAAGTTTTCATATTGACAATATTCTTGATTAAGCCCTGAAATAATCGGAACAGGTAAAGGATTTACGGTAATGTTTGTGTTAGCATTAGATATACAGGATCCATTTACAAAAGAGTATTGAATATTATGAGTACCTGCTCCTGCCTGTGAAGGATCGAATATTCCGATATTTGGATCTGTGATTCCCTGTCCTGACCAAATTCCTCCCGATACAGAGGCATTCAGAATAATTGGTGCGGAATTTAAGCATAAAGAAGATACAGGTGTTATATTAACAGGAATAAATTCATCTACAGTAATGGTAATTTCATCGGTATCAGAACAAGCTCCATTAGTAACAGTGTATGAAATTTGGTGATTCCCAACTCCTGCGATATAAGTATTGAAATTATTTCCAACAACTCCTGTTCCCGACCAGATACCATCGGGATTTGCTGCAGTTAATGGTATATTACCTGCATTTTGACAAACAGGATTTATAGGAGTAATTGTAGCATCAACAAAACTGTTAACAATTATATTAGTTGTTGAAGTTGAAGAGCAAGATCCAATTGTTATAGAATAACTGATTAAATGAGTTCCCGGACCTGCTAATGAAGGATTAAAAATTCCTGAGGTCGGATCGGTAATCCCTGTGCCTGACCATACTCCTCCGGAGGTTGCGGCTGTAAGTACTACATCCGATTCGGTTTCGCAGAATGGTCCTGCAGGATTAATTGAAGTATTTGGAACATTTATAACTTCGATTTGTATTTGATCTGTATCAATACAAGCACCATTGATTATTGTATAAGAGATTGTGTGAATTCCTACTCCGGCTTGAGAAGGTATAAATGTTCCTGTAGAAGGATTCCCTATTCCTTGTCCTGACCAGGTACCTCCGGGATTTTGAGATAATAATTGGAATGGAGATGCATTAAGACATACACTTCCCGGATCAGATAGAATTTCTGCACTTATAAATGCATCAACTTGATAAATATGAAGGTCTGTTGAAATACAAGCACCGTTAGTTATGGTATAAGTCATTGTATTATTGCCGTGCTGAACTAATGAAGGATCTAAAATTCCATTCACAGGATCAATTATTCCTTGTCCTGCCCAAATACCTCCGGGAGTTGCAGCTTGAAGAGTTATTTGAGGTCCGTTCTGGCAAACATTATTTATTGGTGTAATTGTAGGATCTAAATAATTATCTACATGAACCGTAATTGATGATTGAGCAGAACACATTCCGTTAACTACGGTATATGTTACAATGTGATCTCCTGGTCCACTGAAAAGAGGTGAAAACTGTCCTGTTACGGGATTGGTTACGCCAACACCACTCCATATTCCGCCATTTGGAGAAGCTTGTAGGTATGCAAAATCCGTGCTTTCGCAGAATGGTCCGATAGGAGCAACGTTAATAACCGGAATAGTATCAACGTGGATAATGGTTTGGCTTTGCGATGTACAAGATCCTGAAACAATAGTGTATGAAATGTTGTGATCGCCTTGGCCTGCGATTAAAGGATTGAAAGTATTTCCAATAACTCCTGTTCCAGCCCATGTTCCTCCCGGATTAACACTTTGCAATGTTATTATTCCGTAATCATGACAAATTGGTGAAGGCGGGATAACTATTTCGGCAGAAATTACAGGGTCAACATGTATGGTTGTATTTGCTAATGACGAACAAGCTCCATTTATTAAATTATAGGTAATTATATGTTCTCCTTGACCGGCTATTGATGGTGCAAAAACTCCGGCTGAAATGTCAATGATTCCGACTCCAGACCATACACCTCCCGGAACATTTACTTGTAATGTTGTTGATGGATCGTTTTCACAATATGGACCTGATGATGTGATTATTGGGGTTATAAAATTGTCAACATGGATAATTTCAGTATCAGTGTCAGAACAAGCTCCATTAGTAACCACGTATTGAATTATATGATCACCGGGACTTGCTAAAGCAGGATCGAAAGTGTTTCCGACAACTCCGGTTCCAGACCAGACTCCACCCGGTGTAGCAGCATTCAATACAACAGCAGCATCAGTTTGGCAGAAAGGACCAACAGGAGTTATGGTAGCGTCAACCTGAGAATCAACATGGATGGTTTCAGTATCAGAATCAGAACAAGCACCGTTAGTAACCACGTATTGAATTATATGATCACCGGGACCTGCTAATGCTGGATCGAAAGTATTACCGACAACTCCGGTTCCAGACCAGACACCACCCGGTGTAGCAGCGTTCAAAACAACAGCAGCATCAGTCTGGCAGAAAGGACCAACAGGAGTTATGGTAGCGTCAACCTGAGAATCAACATGGATAATTTCAGTATCAGTATCAGAGCAAGCACCGTTAGTAACCACGTATTGAATTATATGATCACCGGGACCTGCTAATGCTGGATCGAAAGTATTACCGACAACTCCGGTTCCAGACCAGACTCCACCCGGAGTAGCAGCGTTCAAAATAACAGCAGCATCAGTTTGGCAGAAAGGACCAACAGGAGTTATAGTAGCGTCAACCTGCGAATCAACATGTATAGTTTCAGTGTCAATGTCAGAACAAGCACCGTTAGTATTTACGTATTGGATTATATGATCACCGGGACCTGCTAAAGCAGGATCGAAAGTGTTTCCGACAACTCCGGTTCCAGACCAGACTCCACCCGGAGTAGCAGCGTTCAAAATAACAGCAGCATCAGTTTGGCAGAAAGGACCAACAGGAGTAATAGTTGCATCGGGCATTGCATTTACTGTAATGTTTATAGTTGTGTCAACCTGGCAAAATCCGTCGTTATAACTATAGTTTACTGAATGAATACCCGGACCTGCTGATGAAGGACTGAATGTACCATTAACAGGATCTACAATTCCTATTCCTGACCAGGTTCCACCTGATGGGTCAGCAATAATGTTTGAATCTGGATCATTTACGCAGAAAGCTCCGGTATTAGTGAATGAAATAACAGGAGGTACATGAACCGTAACTGTAACTGTGTCGGTGGCTGAACAAAGTGGTGCAAAATAAATATCATCAATTGCAAAATCATTACCATTAGCGATAGTATTTTGATTTACGATACAAATGGTTATAGAAGTGTTTGAACCACTATTCCAAACTTCGTAAAATTCGTTCCATTGACAGACTGTAGAAGTTGCTGCAAATGGACTACCAAGTAAAACTCCGTTAATTGAAAATTGAAGTACTGCAGGATTAGCGGGATGTACACTTGTTATCCATGTTGAGAAAATATAGTCAGTATTTGGATTTACATGTATATCCTGGCACCAAACAGGCTGATTTGGAGTTCTGTTTCCATTAACTATCATCATATTCCCAGATCCCGTTGTGTGGTCACCGCAATTAGCAAAATTTGCATGATAATTATGTGGATTTGTCCCAATGTAGTAATTTCCTTCGGGGTATAAATTTGGAGAATAATTATAAGCAGTGGAAAATCCTGTATTTCCTTGAGAAAAATCACCGTTAACGATAACATTACAGGAAACATCTAAGCCTGTAACAACATACTGAGTTGTAGAATTAGGGGTGGCAATTGGGTTCGGGATATTAGGATCATTTAATCCTTCTGTAGGAGTCCAGGAATAGAACATTGCTCCCGATGCAGATAATTGAAGGCTTTGTCCAATACAAATATCCCCACCTCCATTAGTACTTATTGCAGGAGCATCACAAACTTCAACAAAAATGTTAGCAGTATTTGTGCAGCCATTAATATCTGTGCCGGTTACAGTATAGGTTGTTGATACATCAGGACTTGCTGTAACTGTTGCTCCTGTCGTGGATGATAATCCGTCGGGAGGACTCCAATTATAGGTTAATGCTCCTGAAGCAGTTATTTCTACGGAATTTTCTCTACATACGTAAGGACTATTAGGCGTAAAACTTATTAATGGATTTGGATAAGCATTAACAACAACATTAACTGTTTTATTTCCACACTGATAAGAAATAGAATCATTAACAACCAAACTATAAGTTCCTGAGCTTGAAACATATAAGTTCTCTGCAGTGCTTAGTAAAACTCCTGTACCATTTGGTCCGCTGTACCATTCATAAGTATAAGGAGGAACTCCATTTGCAACATTTGAAGTTAATAACAAGCCTCCATCACTAAGACAAAAAGATGCCGGATTAGGATTAACACTTACACTCAAAGTATCATAGAAATAAACTCTGACAGTATCGCACCATGTTGTTCCGGCTAAGCAAGCAGACCCCATTGGGGTTCCACAAATTTCATAATCTGCATAAGCAGGAAAACTTCCAAATGGTCTTACAATAGGGTTCAGGCAGTTTGTGCAGCTTAAGTATGCCAAATTTGATCCACCTCCTGAAATGTCTGTTATTGAAACAGTCCCCGGTAGTATTCCGCTAATATTTATAGTTGCGGGACATGTTTCAGTGGCAAAGTTAGGATCCGAGACAGATGGTTTTGGGATGGAGGTAATTGCATAAGTATTTGCATTGTTTCCGGGTTTACAAAATGTGAGAGTATATGTTGTACCACCTGTTAAACAAATTGGTTGTCCAACAGGAACAGGAGGACCACAGTTGATTTGATAATACATTGATCCGGGAGGAACAGCTCCACTGGCAATTTCGAAATTTACTGCAATAGCATCCGGATGCAGAGTAATACTAAATTCTATACATCTATAAGGATTACTGCTACCACAACAAAGTTGATTTCTAACGACCAAAGGAGATATATAAGTCATATCAGGATTTGCAGACAGGTCAACATTAAAAAAAGGAACTCCGGGATTACATAAGCCTGACTGAGCCTTAACCTTGTTTATAACAATAAATTGTAAAATTAAGGCTAAAAAAACTATTGTAAATATTTTCATCCAGGTTCCAGATCTAATCAATGTTTTGAGGAACTCTGATTTTTCCTGATATGATATATTTGTTTTCATAGCGGTAAAATTTTATTATCAATGCTTTTTTTATTAATTTTGACGAAAAATTTTTAAAAAAGTTTGTTTTTTTTGCAGTTAAATTGGTTTGTTTAATGAATTTAAAATATTTCTAAATAATAATATTTAAAAACAAATTATGTCAATCAAGATAAATAATGTAACTAAAATCTACGGGAAGCAGAAAGCTTTGGATAATGTTAGTTTTGAAGTAAATAGTGGAGAAATTGTTGGTTTTTTAGGACCTAATGGTGCTGGAAAATCAACCTTAATGAAAATTATAACAGCTTTTATTCCTCCCACAGAAGGAGATGTTTTTGTAAATGGGCTTAATGTTCTCGAGCATCAAAAAGAAGTTAAAAAGTTGATAGGATATTTACCTGAACAAAATCCGCTCTACAATGAAATGTATATAGTAGAGTTTTTGAATTTTGTTGCAGGTCTTTATAATATCAAAAACAGAGTTGAACGAATTGATAAGGTAATACAATTGACCGGATTAGAGCCAGAAATAGATAAGAAAATAGGAATGCTCTCAAAGGGATTTAAACAAAGAGTTGGATTGGCTCAGGCAATAATTCACGATCCAAAAGTTTTAATTCTTGATGAACCAACATCCGGCCTTGATCCAAACCAAATTATTGAGATTAGAAATTTAATAAAAGACTTAGGAAAAGAAAAAACAGTTTTTTTATCAACGCATATAATGCAAGAGGTAGATGCAATATGTGACAGAATAATAATAATAAATAACGGGAAAATTATTGCGGACAACACAACTGAAAATATACATCAAAAATTTAATAAAAATTCAACTGAATTGGAAGTGGAATTTTCCGAAAAAATTTCGATTGGAGAATTAAAGAAAATTGACGGAATTCAGGATGTTGAGTTTTTGGGACAGAATACTTATCTTGTTCGAACAGATATTTCAAAAGATTTAAGAAAAGAAATTTTTGATTTTGCCGTAAAAAATAACAATCCTGTATTATCAATTCAAATTAAGGAAACTTCTTTAGAAAAAGTTTTCAATGAGTTAACGCGAAAATAAAATTTATGTATGATTATGATAAAATATTTAATCTTCTAATATCAAATGGATATGAGTTCAAAACAGAACAATATTTACGTGATGGTTGGAATATTTTCATAAAGAATATAGGAGGCTTTGTATTATTTTTTTCGATATATTTTGGATTAAACGTTTCTTTTCGGCTTATTCCGAGTAATTATAGTTTTTTATTGGGAAATTTTTTATATCCAATATTTTTTGCAGGTACAATATTGGTTGCTAATGAAATTTTAAAAGGCAATGTCACTCAATTTATTGATTTTTTTAATGGTATTAAACATTACCTAACTCTTCTAATTTTGTCTTTTTTTTCGGGAATAATTGTGGTTATAGGGTTGATATTTTTAATTATTCCCGGAATATATCTATGGGTTTCATTTTATTTTGCTCCATATTTTGTTGTTTTCTTAGGTTATGATTTCTGGCCGGCAATGGTTTTAAGTCAAAAGATTTTTTCAAAATATTGGTGGCAAGTTTTTGGATTTTTATTAATAGTAAATTTAATAAATTTTTCAGGGTTAGTATTATTTGGGGTTGGAATAATTTTTACAAGTCCATTATCATTAAGCATTACATTTGCCGCATTTGAAGATATTGTTGGAGGTGCAATAAGAAAGTATTCAGGTAATTTTGAAAGTAATATCAATGAAGTGTGAATATAAGTGTTTAAAGATTCTTGTTATACTTTGCTTAACATTTATATTGTTTGGCAAAATTGACAGTTATAGTCAAATCCTTAAAAAAGATATTCCAAAACTTGAAATTCCGAAAACTCTCAAAAATGAAGAAATTATTTGTCATTCATACTATTGCTTTGTTTTTGTTGATGAGTATAAACAGTCAAAATGGGTAGCTTATGTTTTAAAAAAGGAGATGACAGAAAGTAAATTTTCCAGAAATGATAAATTTATGGATGATCCGAAAGTTAAAAATGGAACAGCCACAAACAAAGATTACGAAAAATCCGGATTTGATAGAGGGCATTTGGTTCCGGCAGCCGATATGAGTTTTGATGAAATTGCCCTGAGTGAAAGTTTTTATTTTAGCAATATCAGTCCTCAGGTCCCTCAATTTAACAGAGGAATATGGAAACAATTAGAAACAGAGGTTAGGAATTATACAAAAGTTTTAAACAAAATTTATGTTGTTACAGGTCCTATCGTAAAAGATTTGAATTATAGTGAATACAAAGTAATAGGTGAAAATAATGTTGCAGTTCCGAATTATTTTTATAAAGCTGTTTTATATGTTTCAGATACTACTATTCAAGCAATAGGATTTGTTTTACCAAATCAAAAGGCTGAAAAAAAATCGCTTTACTCTTATTCTTGTACCATTGATGAATTGGAAAAAATTTCCGGAATAGATTTTTTCTATAAATTACCTAACAAAATAGAAAAAAGAGTTGAACAAACTCTTGATACACTATTCTGGAAAAATATCATTCAAAAAAAATAAAATAATATGAATGAACAAGTTTTCATTGCTTTACTTATTACTACAATAGCCGGATTATCAACAGGGATTGGCGGTTTATTGTCATTTTTTACAAAAAAAACCAACACAAAGTTTTTATCTTTTTCGCTTGGTTTATCAGCCGGAGTGATGATATATATATCATTTTTGGAACTAATACCAAAAGCTAAAACATTACTTGTTGAAAGTGAAGTTGCTAATTATGAATGGTTTGTCGTTTTAGCATTTTTTTGCGGAGTTTTATTGTCTTTAATTATTGATAAGCTTGTTCCCGAGGCAGAGAATCCGCACGAAGTTAAAATGATAGAAAGTTTAAATGTAGATTCAAATAATATAAAGCTGAAAAGGATAGGAATAATTACCGCGATTTCAATAACAATACACAATTTTCCTGAAGGTATAGCAACATTTATGTCAGCTTATTCGGATATAAATATTGGATTATCGGTAGGTTTTGCAGTTGCAATACATAATATTCCGGAAGGAATTGCTGTTGCCATTCCTGTTTTTTTTGCCACTGCATCAAGAAAAAAATCTTTATTATGGTCTATTCTTTCGGGATTTGCTGAGCCAATTGGTGCAATAGCCGCATATTTGATACTTTTACCTTTTATTAGTAATTTAGTGTTGGGAGTTGTTTTTGCGGTAGTTGCCGGGATAATGGTATTTATTTCACTAGATGAATTAATTCCTGGTGCTCAAAAGTATGGTAACAACCATTTACCAACCTACGGTGTGTTGTCTGGTATGATAATAATGGCTTTTAGCTTATTATTACTAAATTAGATTTATGATTTACATGAGGTTAAAATATTTGATAAATATATTTATAATTTTAGTATTATTCGTTTTTTTTAACTCTTGTGAAAACTATAGACGAGAAAGAGTAAGTATAAACATTGAAAAAATTAAGTTGGATAATGATTTAAGAATAAATAAAATTATTTTTATCAATAACGATTTGGGTTTTTTATGTGGAGGAAATAAAAATAATAATGGTTATATTTATAAAACTACAGATGGTGGAAATAGTTGGCAATTGAAATATCGGTGCGATTCTTTGTCTATACGTAATGTCTATTATGTAAACGATAGTTTAATTTTTGCATGCGGAGATAGTATGTTACTTGTAAATTCATTTAATACGGGAGAATCATGGCAAGTTTACAAATTTGCAAATTTTCCTTACGAAGCATATAAAGTTCCCTATAATGCATTGTATGCAAAAGATTCTAAAAAAATAATACTTGCCGGAGGAGAGAATTTTGAGAAAGGGCTTCTATCAAAAACAGAGACAGGAAATTATCCATGGATACATGATTCTTATGATAATCAATTTAATTCGCTGCATTTTGTTAATGAATACGTTGGAATCATTTGTGGTTATGGGATTGTTTTAATAACAGAAGATGGTGGAAATTCTTACAGTTTTGTTGATTTGGGGGCTGACGATTTTGTTGATGTTGAGTTTGTAAATGGAGAAATATATATACTGGGAAGTTCAGGTATAATTTATAAAAGTTCTGATTTGGGATATAATTGGATTAGAGAAATTAATTTAATGTCAAAAGGATACATTGACCTTAGCATTGGAGATGAATTTAAAATTGCTGTTGGGTTAGGGGGAATAGCATTTTTAAAGTATAATAATGACTTAAATTGGATGGAAATATCTAATATGCCAGAACAAGATTATTATACTAGTTTTATAAGAGAAGATAATGTAGTATTTATTGGAAGCGACAAAGGAGAAATAATAGTGTTAAATAGGGGGAGAGGTAGATAAATTTTTTTTAATTTTTTATAAAATATCAAAATTGTGTGAAAATTATTTTTACCTTTGCAAAAACTTTCTGATTAAAAATGGACAAACCCAAAAAATACAAACGCAATCCCTGGAGTCCTCGAGTAATTTCTTTGTACAAAGAAGTTTTGGAAGTAAGAG
>CALJNE010000047.1 GCA_937982115.1 uncultured Bacteroidales bacterium
AAAAATGTTTAAGGTGCTTGGAATTTCAGAAGAAGAAGCTCAGACAAAATTTGGCTTTCTTATGAATGCTTTCAAATATGGTGCACCGCCGCACGGAGGAATCGCATTTGGTTTCGACAGAATGGCAATGATTTTTGCAGGCGAACAATCCATAAGAGATGTTATTGCATTTCCTAAAACAGCAAGCGGAATATCACTTATGGACGATTCTCCCTCCTATGTTGACGAAGCACAGCTGAGAGAATTACATATAAGAGTGAGATAAAGAACTTTACAAATTAATTTGATTTGAAAAAAAATTTAAATAAATATTATCCTGAAGCAACAGGGTTAGTTGTATTTGCTGTTTATTTATTTACACTTGGCAGATCAATGGGGGAATTTGACTCAGGTGAATTAGCTTTAGCACAGGCAACTTTAAGCATTCCTCATCCAACTGGTTATCCGCTGTTTACCCTTATTGGTTTTTTATTCAGTAAAATTCCATTACCATTGTCAACTTTAATTAAATTGAATTTATTGAATGCAATCTGGTGCTCTTTGTCTGTAGTGATGTTAATAAAAACTTCTCAAATGTTACTAGACAACCTCAGGTCTTTTGTAAACAAAAAAGTTTTAGAGTCAGAGATAGATCTCCAAATTCAAGAGAGAAATAAAATTCTTATCTCAATTTTTCCCGGATTTATGATGGCGTTTAGTGCTACTTTTTGGTTGAATAGCACAAAAGTGGAAGTATATTCTCTGCAGATATTTCTGACTTCATTGATCATATATAATTCATTAAAAATTTATATTCATAATTTGGAAAAAAATCCTGAGCAAGTGAACAAGAACATTTTCAAAGATTGGTTCTTGCTTGCATTGTTATTTGGATTTGCCTTCTCAAACCATTTAATGATCGTGTATCTCTTGCCAGCAACTCTTATCTTATATTTTTTTCTGAATGGAATTAATAAGCAAAGCATTAAAGCATTAGCAATTCTCCTCTTGATTGTATTGTCAACCGCTTCGGTTTTTTATTTACTAATGATGTTCAGAGCTCAGATGACTCCTCCCTGGTCTTATGGCGATCCATCAAATATACAGCGTTTGTTTGATCATATTACTGCTAAAGAATACACTAAACATTTATTAGCTAGTTCGGAAGGATTACTTCAGCAAGGTTCGAAATTATTTAAGATGCTTAGCTTTAATCTTAATTATGAAAATTTCTCGCTTGGTGAATTTGGTTTATCGTTGTTTTTGGGAATAGCAGGATTATTGCTTATCGCAATTCTTAAAAAGGAAATCGCGATCTATTTATACTTAATTTTAATTGTTTCAATCACAACTGCTTTAATTTATCATATACCTGATATAAATGAATATTTCCTTGTCACTTTTTATGTAATGAGTCTTTCATCAATATTGCCAATTACGATTTTACTTCAAACATTCGATAAAAAGATTCTCGTCAGGCGGATGATATTTTCATTACTGGCTGTCTTCGTTGGATTGCAGGTAATAATTAACTACAAATATGCAGACAGATCTGAGTTTTTTGTGATAGAGGATTTCATTAAATCATCATTAAGAGAGCTTCCTTCTAACTCTGTTTTGTTAACTGATAACTGGGGCTCAATTTTATCTCCGGCTTTGTATTACCAGAATGTTGAAAAATTCAGAGATGATGTCCAGATAATAAGCCCATCTGGTTTTATTGAGTTTGATTGGTACAAAAAAATTAAAGCAGTTGATATTTATGATAGTAACTTTGTAATAATCCCCCGAGAGGATACTTATGTTGCGTTTGATGTTGCATACAGAATAATTGGTAAAGGTATTTTAAAAATTCATGATGGATATTCTTTGATTCCGATGGGAAACTTTTTTATGATAGGAAAGAGTGACTTGTATTATGCTGTAAATATTTCTGAAAATAAAATAAGATTCAGTAAATATCTGTTCAGTGATTCTGAAAAATATATAAAAGCACTAATACCTTTTATGCTTGAGCAGCGATTACTTTATGAGTTAGCTTTTAACAAAACGGAGAATGCAAAAATTTTATTAAATGAGATCCATAAGCTTTTCTCTGAACATAGTTTCTCTGAGGTTACATTAAGAGAATTAATTAAGAATAAAATTCTTTAATCCCTAAAATCAATTATGAAAACAGAAAATAAATTAAATACAATCCATAATTTTTTCTTCAAATATTATCATATACTATCAGGCATATTTGTTTTTGTTGTTTATTTTTTGACCACATCCCGCTCCATCGGTGAAATAGATTCCGGTGAACTGGCAGCTGTTCAGGCAACCTGGGGAATTGCTCATCCAACAGGTTACCCTTTGTTCGCTATTACAGGTTATATCTATTCCAAACTTCCGATTGCTGAACCATTGATTTTCCAACTTAATTTGCTACAGTGCGTCTTTAATTCACTTGCCGTTATTGTGCTTATAAAAATAGTTGAAAACATTCTTCTGAACTTTAAATTCTTTTTCAATGAAAAGAGATTCCCGGCATTTTTTCAGATAGAGTTTAATCAATGGAATATTATTATAATTTCAATAATTGGCGGGTTAACTTATGCATTCAGTATTACATTCTGGAAGCAGTCAACACGAGTTGAGGTTTACTCTCTTCAGATATTTCTTACCTCACTGATATTATATTTTCTTTTGGATGTTTTGATAAAGCATCTAAAATCTGAATTGTTGCCAAACAAAAAGTGGTACATAATATCTGTTCTTATTGGTTTGGCTTTTTCAAATCATTTAATGACACTTTATCTTTTGCCAGCAACGGTTTATTTGTTTTTCTTAGTCAATCGCATCGATAAAAAATCTATATTTTTCTTTGTAAAATTATTTCTAATATCATTTTCTATTTCATTTGCTTTTTACCTTTTAATGATGTTTAGGGCACAAAGCAATCCGGAATTTACTTTTATGAATGAACCAAAATCCTTCCCGGCACTTGTTGATTATGTAAAGGGGAAGTATTACGAAAGTAAAATGTTTCAGGGACCGGAATCATTCAGGCAACAGACATTACAGTTTTTAAATATCCTAAGCTTTAATAAACAGACTGGTTTTACGGGTGGAGAGTTTGGATTTCTGATATTCACTGTTTTCAGCGGACTAATTTTTGTGATTAGCTTTATGAAGCGACTAAGATTGTTTTACGCTCTCATAATTGTAACTTCCTTGTTTTTTGTTCTCAATTATTCCATACCCGATATTGATGAATATTTCCTTGTGATATTTTTACTATTCTCAATTGCTTCTGCTATTATTATTGGAGTGGTTGTAACTGTTTCGAAAAGATTGCAGCCAATTCTATTAGCGGCATTTTTAGTGATAATTTTTTTACAGCTTTATTTGAATTTCCCTGATATTGATCGCAGCAAAGATTATGTAATTGAAGATTATGCAAGAGAAGTTCTGAATAATATTCCACCTGATAGAATATTAATTACCAGTGATTGGCCTCTTTTTGCAGCCCCATCATTTTTCCTTCAATATGCACTTGGTTACAGAAAAGATGTTGAAGTGTTAGGTGTCGAGATGCTTCCTCTTCCGTATTATAAAATTGATGTAAAGAAAAAATATGGGTCGGTAGAAAATCTCTTAAAGGATGATTATTACATAACTTTTGATGTCTTTAAGGATTATATAAAAAAGGGCAAATATAATTTGGGAAATAAAACACTCATTCCGGAAGGTCTTTGTTTCAGAATGTCGAATGATAGTTCTTACTTCGCAAACTACATCATTCCGAAGAAAATGAGATTTTTGGCTAAGAGAAAAATTTTTCACGATTATATTTACCATCTTACAGGATTTATGATTGAAGCAAGAGCAAGATATGAGATAGAACACGGAAAAATTGATAAAGCGAAAAATTTACTTTCATTTATACAAGAAGAATATCCTGATTATTTAATCAGTTCAGATCTGAAATTTTACTTAGATAAGTAAAAAGATTTAAGAAAATATTACTCATCAAGTAAGAAAATATTTCCGGTTCAAATTAGTAGCTAAACAACACACATAATTAAATAGGAAATAATTACCGAATTTCAGTAAAAATTATCGGGAAAAATTTCTAAACAAGAACATTTCAATCATTTAACAACTAAAAAACATCCTTTTGCCAAATCCTATCTTGCCGGTTTATGCTGGCACAATTCTTTGAACAATACCACCAGAAATCAAAATTAAATGCTCTGACAACCGATGGAAACAAAAAGATGTTCTTGTAAATATTGCTTGTAGAATTTGCCGATAAGAAAATAATCATTCAAAAAAATAGAAATAGCATAGCAGACAACATCGGCACAAAATTTAAGAAGTAGAAATAAGCGAGGCAAAATAAAATGGGACAACAACAGTTACTTTTAATTGTATTAGGTGTAATAATTGTGGGTATAGCAATAGTTATTGGGATTATATTATTCCAAGCGAATTCGATTGAGAATAAAAGGGATGTAGTGATTAATGAGAGTGTTAACATAG
>CALJNE010000048.1 GCA_937982115.1 uncultured Bacteroidales bacterium
TTATCACCCTCAATAATCATGTTTCCGTTTGCTTTTTCTGGATTGTAATGCAGTTCGGGTACTTCGTCCAATGTATGAAACGGTACAGCCAAATGGTGGTTCCAGATTATGTTTTTTCCTTTAAATTGGAGTGTTGGCATAACTTTATATCGTTAAGTTTTTTATAATCTCTTTTAATTCTTCAATCTTTTCCTCTGTAATATTCCCATCTTCATAATTCTTGAGAACATTAAGCGGTTTTAAATCGTTTCTGTTTTTAGGAACAGGTGTAATACCTAAAAACGTTTCAAAATCTTTTTCAAAACCATGTAGCTTTGGAATTTTGGTTTTCACAAATTCATTGACATACTTATGCTGTTTACTGTTCTCGTCAAAATCCATTAAAACAGAATGTGACAATCCAAATTTTGTAAGTAATACAATATATCTGTGAATGTTATATTTGCCTAAGGCATCCAGACAATAAATATGTTTTTCTTTGAGTTCAGGCCATTTGGTGTTCATCATATAATCAATGAAAGCCTTTTCTGAGGCTCCTTCGCAAATTAAAACATGTTTGGCAAAAAACATTGAAGCTCTTTCAGTGTCAAGCCAAATGGAAAATTTTATTGATTCTTCCAATAATTTAACTTCCTCGGTTTTTTCGTTAATGAGTTTCTTCAATTCAGCTTCATCATCAGTCGTAGGAATACCGGCATCTATTTTACTTTGTAAAAATTGGCTAAGTTCAGTACAGTCGGTATATATCGATTGTAAAGTTGATTCGTCAATCTGAAATACCTCACTAACTCCATTTTTCTTTTCAATTCTTTTAATTTCAGTTAGTTTATTAATGTTTTTGCTTACGAAAATTGAGGAGTGCGAGGTGCAGAAAACTTGTTGGTTATATTCACTTGCAATTTGTTTTAAACCAATATTCATCAATTCCTGTTGACTCGGATGCAAGAAGGCTTCTGGCTCTTCAAAAAGAATTAAAGTAAAATCCGGATAAAACTCTTTTTTGTCACTTTCCTTTTTTCCCTCATCGTACTTGGCAGCAAGTTTTATCATTGTATAAATTAAATGCCTTTGCAAGCCCTGTCCGATATTTTTCATGTCAACCCGTTTTTTGCCGGCTTGCAAATTATCATCCTCAATATAATGGTCAATGAGGTTTTTAATTATCAAGTCAGATTTTATGGGGTTTACATCAAAGCCAAAAGTAAATTGCCATGTTTTTAATTCATAATTGATATCATCTTTTAGGCTGTCCATCGAAATTCCATCAGGTGAAGCTTCGGTTTTGAAGTCGTTATTGAATTTTTCAAATGCTTTATCTAAACCAGAGAATGCTTGTGATTTTTCAAGTACTTTTTTAAATACAAAGCTTATTACTTGTCGTAATGGCGAAGGACCTGAAAGTTTAAATGTGTCTTCAGTTTTTGCTATCTCAGGGATATAAATGATTTTACCCAATTTAGCTTGAGAAACATTTTTTGCGCCATAAAAATTATTCTCTGAAATGTACCCATCCTTAGAAACATAAAAAATGTTACTATTATCGTTTTTAACCCTTTCCTTGTTAGTGGATTCAAAATAGCGTCTCACTGTCAGTACATTATCGTCCCTTTTATACTCATCTTTTATCGTTTCTTGCTCTTCATTAGTTGTTATAAACTCCAATTCAATCCAACTTTCAGAATCGGTTGTATTAGTAAGTTTTGGGAAGTCAGATTTCTTATCGTATTTATATCCTTCATTTTCATAAAAAGCTCTTAACGCTGTAATAATGTTTGTTTTACCAGAATTATTCTCACCAACAAAAAGAGTAAAATCTTTACAATCAATAACCTGATGAATTATTGAACGGAAGTTATGTATTGTAATTTTCTGTATTTTCATTTTTTGTCCTTATCTTTTTTGTATTTCAATTGTTTCTCAGCAACTTTCAGTGCTTCAAGCCCAAAATCTTCGTCTTCCAATTCATAAAGTACCTTTTCACTTAAAAAGTCAATAACCAGTTTGTCAGCGTTTGCTTTATAAAGTTCAGCCAATTTCAAAACCAATTCTTTTGAGAATTTTCTCTCTCCGCGTTCCATTTTGCTTAATATCGAAACGTCGATATCGGTTCGCATGGCAGCTTTTCTCAATGATAAACCTGCCTGTTCTCTCAATTCTCTTAATTTCAGTCCTAGTGTTGACATTTTATGTGTTGACTATTTTTGTCAAAGGTAATACAATTTTTATCTTTTGGATTATGAAGTTTTCAATTATTTATTAACAGTTTATTATTAACGAGCGGGTCGGCAAAAAAAGCAAGAGTGTGGCTGCGAAGCGATGGTTGCAGAGAAGAGCAGCCACACTCTTGCTTTTGTGCGGTGGCATTTTCCATTTTCTGTCTTTCTATTGCAGCAAAATTCAATTTTCAGTCTGTTATTGACTTTTTTCTTCGGCTTGTTGGTAACGGTTTGCAAATAGGCGCAGGCAGGGCTTCACACGCCAAACTTGCTCTAAGTACCAAACTCCAAATATACATATTTCCTGTCAAACGAAGCACCGTACCCCTGCTTGAGCTTATTTGCTGTTACCAGCTGGCGTTCTGTCCTCCGTGTCTTCAAAGTCATTCCTGATAAGGGTTTCGCTGTCATTGTCCAGTTAATGTTTTGGTCCTTATGTGTCGGTTGTGAGGTTGGGTTTTAAATTTTTTTTAAGGGAAGGAAATTTTAAAAAATAATTTTTATTGGGGAGGAAGAGTTGAAGCTCTTTTGTAAACTTTGGTCTGCAGGTTGACTTGTAGCGGTTTGCAAATGTGCTTACACCTATGCGTTGGATTTCTTTAAATATTTAGTGTACTCTTTTCTGTAGAAAGAATATGAAAAATATAAAACAATAAAAATTAAGATTATATACAATGTAAAAGTACCATATTTGGTATAAAATAGTTTGTATTTTTCTGATACAATCAGAAACACAGTAGATGTACCTACAATAAAACCGATACAAATTAGTGAATAAGTAACGATATATCCGATTGAATAAATAACGGACAGTAATTTTGGAGATTTATATAAGAAACTAGATAGCTGTATTTTTTTGCCGTAGTGAAAAAAACTAATAAATTCTTTAATGTTTTTTAAAACTACACTTTCTGTAATCTTGTATTTTTCAAATAAATATATGTAATAACAAAAAATCACAAGAGAAGTCAATGCTAATTGAATAAAGAACAACCCTGTATAATCTAAATTGAATATTTTAACTAAAATATTTGATTCATTTCTTAAATCAGGGGTGTAAAAATAGGTTGCTAAAAAGTCATATGTTCTGGATGAAACAAGTAGAACACATACGATTAAAAAACTAAGATTTTTATTTTTAGACATAAGGCTTAGACCATTTATTAGACTCTATTTTAATGTTTTCATAACAACTTTCAGCTAATGCAAGTCCAAGATATTTTGAACCTTCATTATATACAATCCTATCTTCAACAAGTCTATTTAAAATTTTTTTAACTTCTGAAGTATTGAAAGATGTTTTTTCAGATATTTCATTTATAGAGGAAATCTGACCTGCACAATAAAAGTACACTTCCTTAAATTTGTTATTATATTCCTTTATTATAGGGGTTTCGTCAAATCTAGTATCAATAAATTTTATAGATTCACCTTTACATTCATAAATTAAATAAACTTCTCTTTCTTGGTGTATGCTTCTCCAATAGTCAACTTGATAATCAAGCATATTGTATAAGTATTCTAGTTCACTTGAATTTGAATAAGGACTTTCAAAATAATAACAGTAGTTTGATAAATCAAAATTATGTTCTGCTAAGAATTTTTTAGAGAACAAGACATTGTAACCAGGATGATGTTTGTAAGGCTCTGTAAATCCAAATCTTTTTGGATTAGTTTGTAATGGAGCAAATCTTGTAATAGCGACTTTTATCCTACTGCTAGGCGGGTTCAAATGATAAAGAAGTGGAATTGTTTTTATCATTTCTTTATAATCTTCAACTTCATCATCAGGAAATCCATAAATTATGTTGTAGTTTACTTGAACTGTATGTTTTAAACCTAAAATTATACAATAAATATTTTGAATAGCCGAAACACCTTTATCCATTTTCCTTAATATATTTGAGGAAAATGATTCTATACCTGGTTGAACTTCTATAAAACCTGCATCTTTGAGTAACTCAAATTGTTCTTCTTTTATATTTGCTTTTATTTCGCAAGTGAAAACATATTTATTTCCCTCTTCGAGCTTTGCTAAATATGGTAATAAGTCATTATAGTAAGTGTGTGGTAGAATGTAATCTGATATTCTAAAATATGGAGTATTGTATTTTGTTCTTAATTCGCTCAAAATAGAAATAGTATTCTCTACAGACCTCTGACGATACTTCATAGTTACATCGTCTATTCCACAAAAAATGCAGTGCTTTTTTTGACCCCACCAACAACCTCTAGAAGTTTCTATTGGTATAGTATTCCACTTTATTTTTATTTCTAATTCTTTTTCTAAAAAATCAATATCGCTTATAAAATCGTCATAATTTGGACAGGGGCTTTCGTCTAACTTTATTTGCTTTTTTGATATTTTTGAAATGCTTACTTCTGAGGATTTTTTATCTCGAAACAATATGTCTGGAATATTCTCTAAGGATTCTTTGCCAACCGATGCAAGTGCAAGTTGGGTAATAACTTTTTCACCCTCACCATAAGCAATACAATCTATAAAGTCAAAGCTTTCGATAATTTGTTTCCCCGGAACACCCTCTAGTGCATAACCTCCTAAAACTATAAATAAGGTTGGATTTCGTATTTTTAACAACTTAGCTATAACTAATGATGGTATTGTTTGGTCAAACATACAAGTAAATCCAACCATTGTCGGATTATAGGATTCGATTTGCTCTACACACTCAATAATATAATCGGGAATAATTTTATTCCTAAGGTTTAAAAATAATTTAGCGATGGATTCTCTATCGTTATATCTATCATCGCTTTGAAAAGTATTATTCGAAATTGCCTCATCAATTTTTATTGAAAGTTCAGACAATTGTTCTTTTGAAAGATTTTGCTCAAAAAAATAGGTAAATAAAAACTCATTCAATGCAAACATATTGGCAATGCTCACATATGTTGAAGCACGCATATGCTTCAATAACAATAAATTCAAATGACTTACTCTAGCATCAATACTATTCCTTTGGAGTTCGGACTTTAATATACCGAGACCCAATGAAGGTTCGACAAGAGATGTCCAAGGTAAGCTCGCGAGTAGTACCTTCGGTTCTTTCAAATCAGATATTTTTAAACCTTACCTTGAGCTCTAGGGTCAACTATTACTTCTTGAATAGCGAGTGATGCAGAACTCGGAATTAAAACAAAGATAACAACAAGAACTATTACTATCACAACTCCAATTGCTTCTTGATTTACTCGTTTAGGGTCAATCAATAATTTTGTATCGACTAAATCATTAAAGTTTAATTCTTCAATTCTCCTAATTGCTTCTGGTGATACTTTAGCGTCAATTTGCTTCGCAGCATTTGATGGATTTGTTGCCCATTCTTCAATAAACCTACCGTCTATTAACACCCTATTAAAAAAGGACATAATTTCTTTGTTTGTTGGGTCGTCAGGTTTATATCCTTTTGCCTTATTAATTTCTCCTAATTCTAATAATTTTCTTTCAACAGGTTTAGAAATTGGAATCGAGTATCTTTTTGCAAAATCTTTTGGAGCATTTAGAAGCTCTCCAAGTTGACTTAATTCCCCTGTTTGGCTTCTAGAATCTACTAAAAAGCCAATTGTGTTTTTGTCAAGTAAAGTATTCATAACAGTCTTTATTAATGGTTAATATATACGAAGTTAGAATTTTTTTTTCAAATTATCGTACAAATTTCAATTTTTTTATTAAGAGGGTCGGCAAAATTGGCTTTTTTGTGGTTTGCTGTGGGCTGGGTTGTGCGGTTGGGAAAACCCCAAATGTGCCAATGTGGGGTTGGCTAAAAATTATTTTTTAAATGTGCGGTGGGAAAAATTTTTAAAACCATTTAGGTCGGCTTGAGTGTCGGAAAAGTCAGGTCGGTCTGTGTCAAAGAACAGCGAAATGGTCTGTCGAGTTAAGGTCGTCTGTTGGTGGTAGTGTCGTTCTATACGCTTGCTGGTAACGTTTCGCAGCTTGGCGTAGTGGCGGATTTCGGAGCACTAAACTTCATACGAAGTACCAGACTTCAAATTTACGAAAAACTGTCAACCAAAGCACTGCACCCCCGCTTGTGGCAAACGGCTGTTACGCACAGGGCTTTATTGTCGTCTGTGCCTTGCGTTTCTTGAAGTATTCCAACATTTCTTCTTTTGTCATTTTGGATAACTTCTCGCTCAATTTGTCTCGCTGTTGACGCATAAACTTCACAGCGTCAAATGTTTTTTCAGTCGTCTTCATATTTTTCAAATTCTCTTGGTGTACGTATTTCTAATTGTTTGTAGCCGTTTTTAATGTTGATAGAGTTGTAACCCCTAATCCTTTCAATGTTTACTATGTGCTTGAAGTTCCAACTAACTAAAAAGTCTGCACGGTTTATTGTCGCTAAGGCAATGTGTAAACAGTCAGCGTAACTTGTTTGCCCAACAACTTTTTCAGTAATGTATTCTGTTGCCAAGTCAATAGCTTCAACTGTTACTTCTATATACTCTGTTAGGTCGGCTCTAAGACTTTTTACAAGGTCTTTAACTTTTTCGGGGGCATTTTCAAGTTCGTCCTGCG
>CALJNE010000049.1 GCA_937982115.1 uncultured Bacteroidales bacterium
CTACGGCATCATTGCCCAAGCTAATTTTCCGATTTTTTCGCAAAAAGGCTTTGACTTTGATTTTCGTGTGGGTGCAGGAGCTTTGGTCGCTTTTTTCGATAAGTTTAAATCCATTGCAGGATTAAGTTGGAATTTTTCAAGAACAGCCGACCTGAACGGGCGTTATTTTCATTCAGGGTTTAAAATTGACCTTCTGCCTGGTTATTATGGTAACAAATGGGTTTTTGCTCCTCACGTATCGCTTAACTATCAACCTTGGGTTAATATTGAACACAGTGAATATGCCATAAACACCTTTCAGGGTTTGTATCCCAATGGAAATGGGCAATTCATAGCACCCAAAGATGGTTGGTTTTATCAAAATAACATCACGGTACAAACAGGTATCAGTGTGGCGTATTACCAACCTAATTGGCATTTAAACCTTACGGCAGGATTTCAGTATCAACCAAACAGACTTGCGTTAATTGCATTACCAGACATCGGAATTATGCCATTTTACGGTGGACTGAACTTTGGATATACAATTCTAAGTGATCATTAAAAAAGAAAAAACTGCATAAAAACAGCGGTTTCGCGTAATGGTGGGTGACAAGATTAATTGAACATTATACCACTCATCAACTTTTGTGATGTATTGACAATTTTGTGTTCCGGAATCCAACACCGCACCAAGCTGCAAACCGTCAACTGACTTTGTTTCTTTTTTGAAAAATTCAGACTTATGAAAGATGTAATCGTTTGATATACAGTTGTAGATGTTTTTGTATTTTTTTTAAACTTATTTGTTGTGTATAAAAATATGTTTTCATTTAACTTATTCAAAAAAATATTTTTACTTTGTAGTATGTTTATATGAGTAAAAAAACGTCAAATTCGTCTGAAAAAGCTGTGCAAATAGTTGATAATATGCGTATTGCAAATAAGGTTAAACAACATATTGTTTGTTTGTCATGTGGGACCGCCTTGAATGATGAGAAATTTAAGGCTCTTGGTTAAAAATAAATCAATGTGCATCGAGCCAATTTTCACCAATGCCATAATCAACTACTAAAGGTACTTTTAAAGAAATTACATTTTCCATTTCTGTAACAACTATTTCCTTTACTTTTTCTAATTCGGGTTTATAAACATCGAAGTTTAATTCATCATGTACCTGTAAAATCATTTTTGAATTTAAGTTTTCTTCCCGAAAGCGATTAGCTATTTTTACCATGGCAAGTTTTATAATATCAGCAGCAGATCCTTGAATAGGGGCATTAATGGCATTTCGTTCCGCAAAACCTCTTACAACGGAATTTCGACTGTTAATGTCGGGTAAGTATCTTCTTCTTCCGAAAATTGTCTCAACGTATTCTTTATCTCTAGCCTTACGAATACATTCATCCATATATGATTTTACTCCTGGAAAAGATTCAAAATAGCTGTCTATCAGTTGTTTTGCTTCAGTTGCAGGGATGTTTAAACGCTGGCTTAATCCAAATGCGGAAATCCCGTAGATTATTCCAAAGTTTGCAGTTTTGGCTTTTGCCCTCATTTCTTTAGTTACTTTGTCTTCATCAACCTTGAATATTTTTGCAGCCGTAGCCGTGTGAATGTCGAGACTATACTTATTGAAAGCTTCGAGCATATTTTTGTCGTTGCTTAGATGAGCCATCAATCTTAACTCAATCTGAGAGTAATCCGCTGAAAAGAAAACATGTTCGGAATCTGATGCAACAAAACACTTCCTGATTTCTCGTCCTCGCTCTTCACGAATTGGGATATTTTGCAAATTAGGATTATTCGAACTTAATCTTCCGGTTGATGTAATTGTTTGGTTAAAACTTGTGTGGATTCTGCCGGTTTGCGGATTTACAAGCTGAGGCAACACCTCTACATAAGTGTTTAATAATTTGTTTACCGATCTGTATTCGAGAATGTCATTTATAATTGGATGTTTATCGGTAAGTTTTACAAGTTCTTCTTCTCCTGTGCTGTATTGTTGTGTTTTTGTTTTTTTTGGATTGTTTATTATTTTTAATCGTTCAAATAAAACCATTCCAAGCTGTTTAGGTGATGAAATGTTAAATTCTATTCCTGCATACGAATATATTTTTTGTTCTATTTTTTGCATTTCTTCTCTGAGATGAATGGCATAATTTCTTAAATAATCAGTATCAACTTTTACTCCTGCAGCTTCCATGTTTATTAGCACATACACAAGAGGCATTTCAATTTGATTAAACAGGAAGTATAAGTTATTTTCTTCAATTTGTTTTGCGAAAATTTGCTTGAGACGTAATGTTATATCTGCATCTTCGCATGCATAATCAGATACAATTTTTACGTCAACATCTTTCATATTTCTTTGCCCCTTACCTTTTTTACCGATAAGGCTCTCAATCGAAACCATTTTATAGCCCAGATAAGTTTGAGCAAGTGTATCGAGATTATGTTTTTGCTCGGGTTGCAAAAGGTAATGAGCAATCATGGTATCAAAAAGGCGTGTCTGAAGTCTAATGCCGTATTTTAGCAAAACTGTAAGATCGTATTTTAAATTCTGACCAACAATTAAAATATCTTTGTTTTGAAAAATAGGATTGAATTTTTCTAAAGTCTTAATTTTTAGGTCAAAACTTTCCGGCATTAATACATAAAATGCTTCTTTTTCTTTTACCGAAATAGCCATTCCCAAAAGTTCCGCTTCCCATGGATTTAGAGAACTGGTTTCTGTATCTATGCAAATTTCGTTGTAGTTTTTCAGTTTCTCTATAAGTGTGTCAATTTCAAACTCTGTTTCTACAAGTTCGTAATTCACACCAGATTTATCAAAAGTGTAAAATTCTGTTACCGGATTATCCTTCGGTAAGGGCAGATTATTGTTTCCAAACAAATCAAGCTGGACATGCGTTTGGCTTTGTGGCTGATGCTTAGTTTCGGAATTTTCGTTTAAGTTGATTTCTAATTCCGGCTTTAGTATTCTTTCTTTTAGGGTTCGAAATTCAAGTTCGTCAAAAATTTCAGCTATTTTTTTTGTGTCCGGCTTTTCAATCTCTAAAGCCTTGAGGTCAACATCAACTGGAACATCTGTTTTAATCGTAACAAGTTCGCGGGCTAATATTAATTTTTCCTTGTTATTCAAAATATTTTCTTTTTGCTTTCCCGAAAGTTTTTCGATGTTGAGAAAGATATCATCAATACTTCCAAATTCTGAAATTAGTTTTGATGCAGTCTTTTCTCCTATTCCCGGAACTCCCGGAACATTATCCGAAGCATCTCCCCATAATGCTAATATATCTCTAACTTTTGATGGTGAGTTTACTCCATAATAAATTTGAATATTTTCGGAATTGATAACTTCAGCGGAGTTACCGGAACGTCCTGGTTTATATATCAGAATATTTTTATCTACTAACTGACCATAGTCTTTGTCTGGAGTCATCATGTAAACAATATTTCCGTCCTCAGCAAATTTTTTTGCTAAAGTTCCAATAACATCGTCGGCTTCATATCCTTCAACCTCAATAACGGGAATTTTATATGCTGCCAGAATTTTTTTTATATATGGAACAGCAGCTTTAATGTCTTCCGGAGTGGCTTCTCTATTTGCCTTGTATTCCGGATATAATTCATGTCTGAAATTTGGACCTGGTGGATCAAAAACAACTGCAATGTGAGTTGGACTTTCTTTCCTTAAAACTTCTTCGAGAGTATTCACAAATCCAAATATTGCCGAAGTATTAAAACCTTTGGAATTTATCCTTGGATTACGAATAAATGCATAATATGATCTAAATATGAGAGCGTAAGCGTCGAGTAAAAATATTTTATTTGCCATAATTTTTATTTTTCCAAAGATATAAACTATAGTGCAATTTAAAACTTAAACTTGTAAATATGAAATTAAAATTTGATGCCGGTCAGGAATTTCTTTTACTCTTTGATAAATCTAATCGAGTAGGTGAAATTTGCTGATTTCAATTGCAATAAATATAAACCTTTTTGTAATCCTTCAATTTCAATATAACTCAAATTATCCGAAATAGTTCCTTCTAATAAAATTTTTCCAGTTAAATCAATTATCTGGTAGTTTAGGGCAGGTTCTAAAATTTCAATTTTAAGATAATCATTTGCCGGATTTGGATAAATTTTTAATGTCGAGTTTTGATAGTAATTGGTTATTGATGTGATATTATTGGAATTTATTGAAAACCAATTTACTGCATGATTTTCATTCTCGTTTAAAATTATAAATAACTCGTCGGAAACCAATCCTGGTTTTTCTACGCTTATATAATAAGAACCGAAAGCAAGATTTTTAAATTCAAAATATCCGCTTCCGTCGGTTAATCTAAAATTCATAACATTTTTATTTGAATTTTTTAGAAGCACAACAGTGTTAGCTGCCATGTCTTCTTCAAAATCTGTTTGTCGAAACCAGTTTCTTAAAAATATATTTTCTTCAAAGCTTGCAGTATCAGTATATCTTACAAAGCCGGATATTTTTCCGTTGTTTATTCCAACTTCATAATAGGGATATAAAAAACTCTGAAAAATAGTATCTGAATAAAGATTTATTAAAGAAGCATCCTGCCAGAAAACGTTATTGCTTTGATAAACAGGAGAATATTTTGGAAAATAGATAGTATCTATATCAAAATACGGGATTAAATGTGCTAGATATTGATTGTTTCTGTCAAGATTTTCAAATTTGTAAGAACCATCTATAATTTCGCTTTGGGCAATAGCTTTAAAATATTCTCCGGATCTTTGGTATAATACAGCCATACCTGATGGAAGCAAAGTAGCCCCGGCTTTTACAATTCCGTATAAATTAGAAATATTTGGCACAACCTGATTAACTGATATATTTTTACATATTGTTGAAGAGCAATTATAATGAGTTTGAATTGTTAAGCAAACTTCATAATTTCCGGGCTCACGATAAATATGCAAAGGATTACGGGCAAACGAATAATTCCCGTCTCCGAAATCCCAATAAAAATAATCTTCTTCGCCATGAGAATTATTTACAAATCTATATAATCCGAAAATTTGCTGAAAACTTAAAGAGTCAATACTAAAATCTGCATTGCAGTTGTTGTTGTATCCTATTGTTACACAATCTGTACCATAGCAGTTATCTCCATTTGTAAGAGTAACACAATAAGTCCCTGGCGATAGGTTTTGAATCTCAGCACCTGTTTGTCCATTGCTCCAATATGCAAAATAGCAACAAGGTATATTGGAATATCCGTAAACATAAGCCCTGCCATTGTTATAATTAGGGGCTGTAGCATTTTGTGTTGCAAAGTAAATATCTAAATAACAATTCGGTGATGAAGCCGGAATACCAACTAAAATTTCTTTTTCTATGTAATCAAAGCAACCTTCTTCTGTGAATATGCTAAGCCTAACAACATATCGTCCGGGATTAGAATATAAATTAGATGGATGTTCCTGATAGCTTGTATTTCCATCTCCAAAATCCCAGTGTTGATAAATCTGTCCTTCGTCCGATATCTGAGATTGATTATAAAATTGTATATGTAAAGGAGAAGTTTCCTGGTAAATAAAATTAGCCTCACATCCTGCAATTGCAGGATTAAAGCTAATAATTACAATTGCCAATATCAAAAGAAAATGCCTCAAAATACGAACTAAAATTTATATGATATTCCTGTTCTCAATCCATATCTCATTGAACGCAAATCAAGGGCATAATTTCCATTAAAACTATTAATAACATTGCCTCTAAAATATGGCTCTACATAAATACCAAATCGTTTGGTTATCGAGTAATTTAAGTTCAAGGAGATGTAATAATCTAAATTAAATTTTCTAAATGGAATTTCAGCTATCGGCGAAATTTCGTTAGAATACACATTATAAAAATTACCTTTTTTATCAATTAACATTCCTCCAATAATTCCGGCTTTGGGAATAAATTCCAGCTTACCTGTTTTAAATGAATAACCAAAAACAACAGGTATTTCGATATACGACAGTCTGCTTTCGGCTGAAAAACTCAAATTCTTTAAAACAGTATCATTTCTTGCTATCGAAATGGAATCTTTAAAAACAAAATTTATTGAATCAACATGTGGAATGTAAACAATATTGCCGTTCAAATATTCATCGAGATCCAAAAACCAAACAGTATCGTAAATCCACACTGAATTATCGAAATATTGAAAATCGGTGATAGTATTTATCTCTGTTTCTACTTTATCAAAATTTATTTTTTGACGATTATAAAAATAAGAAATACCACTGTTTATATATAATCGTTTATAAAAATAATCAAGTCCAAGACCAAAACCAAATGAGTTGTTGTCTTTTAAATTTTGTGAAAATGTGTTAAATTCATTTTGAATTTCAGGATTATTTAATTCAAATCTATATTTGTTGCTAAAGTAATAATCATAGTATAGACTTAACCTGAAAAATGATTTATCCTCTACAATCGGAACTCCTCCAAAATCATAACCAATAGTATCTCTTTTTATTTCATTATTAGCAATAAAGTTGTTCAATAAACTATCGGTTGGGATTTTTAATTCCGGATATCTCAGATATAAGGGTTTATTTAAGTTGAGGAAGTGAGGAATTTTAGAGTAAGCTTGTATATCTCTGGTTTGTAAATCATTTTTGTTTTCAGTTATAAATGAATTGTAATTAATTTCATTTTCAACTATTTTAGAAACCTCATTTTTTGTATTTTCCGTAAAAACGATATTGGTTGTCGTTAATGGAGTTGTTTTTGAGTTATCTGTTATTAAGATATTATCATCTAAAAATTCAGTATTGTTGACTTCTTGATTAATAGGTGTAATTGTATTTTGTTCGTCTTCCGATAAGTTATTTAATTCAGGGATGTCATTGTTTTGAGTTTGAGAGTTGTCATTAACGACAATTTCTCTTCCACCGTCGAAGTTAAAAAATTTGAATTCGGTATTGTTAAAAAATATTACTGAGCCAACTATTGAAGTGATAATGAGTCCGGCGTAATAGATATTAAAACTGAAAGGAGAAAAATGTAAGAATTTGTTGAACCAAAGAGCAGTGGCAATTCTTCTCCAAACAGCATCAGACACATTCATTTTAAAGCCTCTGAACTTTTCCTGATAAAGATGCTCGAGTCTCATGCCGGAAATTTGATTTTCAATTCCCGACCACACCTTTTCAGAAGGCTCCAGGCTGAAATCTTTGAATTCATCCCTGAAAATATCTTCTATGTTTCCTTTCTTACTCATTTCGAGCAATTTTTTTCAATTCAGTTAATTTTTCTTGCAACAAAGCTCTGGCTCTGCTATATTGCGATTTAGAAGTTCCAACGCTGATATTAAGCATTTCTGCAATTTCGCGATGTTTAAATCCTTCGATCGCAAATAGGTTAAAAATAATTTTAAATCCCGGCGGAAGCATATTTATGCTTCTCAGTAGTTCCTCTCTGGTAAACTCTTCATTGTCAATTTCGTAGTCCCCGTCAATAATTTGAGTTTCTTGAATACTGTCAAAATCTTTATGAAAATCATGTTTCAATGAATTTCTGTAATGACTTATGGCAGTATTCACCAGAATTTTTTTCATCCAACCTTCAAAAGAACCTGTTTCATTATATTGATCAATTCTCGTAAGAATTTTCACAAATGCTTCCTGCAGGATATCTTCTGCATCTTCACGAGACTTACTGTATCTGTAAGCAATTCCCATGAAGAGTGAGGCATACCTTTCGTAAAGGCATCTTTGTGCCCTTTTATCCATTTTTCGGCAGCCCGCAATTATTTCGTTTAAATCCTGCATTCAGGCATCACTGTTTTAGACTTAATAATATAAAAAAAGGTTGCAATTGAATTTTACCAATAAAATTTTTTCAAATTGCCAAAATAATATATTTCATTCAAAGATTGGAATCTGTGAAAAATTTTTTTTAAATCACTCTAAATACAATTGAATTAAGCCCTCGGGTGCGTTGATTATGATTTTTTTATTATCATAATCAATGGCTTTGATAATATCTTCATTCCAGGGAATAATTATATTTTTACCTTTAAATTCTGTTTCAAACACTGTATTTCCCGGAATTTCATTAAAAAGAATAATCTTACCAATGAATCCAAAATTTTCGTCAAAGACTTCAAAGCCTTCTAAATCGGCAAATTCATCTTCGTACTCTGCTTCATTCGTATCAGGTAGGTCATCTATTTTAACTAAAACATCAATATTTGAATATTTTTGTGCTTGTTCTTCGGAGTCTATAAATTGTAGTTTTAAAACGAGGTTAGCAGCATGTTTAATTTCTTGGATAAAAAAAGGAACCGGTATTCCTTCGATTAGTAAGAATACCGGTTTGTTAATTTCAAAAATTTCTTCGGAAAAATTTTCGACAAGTTTTATGCTTAGGTGTCCTTTTAAACCGTGAGGCTTAACCACGGAAGCAACCTGAATCAGCTCAACTACATCAAAAACCATTTTATTCCTCAGTGTTTTCTAAATTTTCGCTCGATTCGGGCTGAGTGTTTTCTTCTTGTTCAGCAGCTTGAGCAGCAAGTTTTTGTGTAATAGCTTGAGCTTTTGCTTCTCTTACTTTCTTTTCAGCTTCAAGTCTTTCTTTTTCTTCTTTACGTTTTTGATCTGCAAGGCTAACGACTTTAGTTTTAATCTTAGATTCTTTTTGTTCTAACCATGCATTGAAACGTCTTTCGGCTTCTTCCATATCGAAAGCTCCTTTTTTAACGCCTTCGAGCAAATGCTTTTTCATCAAAACACCTTTGTAAGATAAAATTCTTCTTACTGTAGGAGAAGGTTGTGCTCCTTTTGTTAACCAATCCAAAGCTCTGTCGAAATTTAATTCGATAGTTGCAGGATTTGTCATTGGGTTGTAAGTTCCCAACTTTTCAATAAATTTACCATCACGTGGCGCACGGCTATCAGCAGCAACAATGTGATAAAACGGTCTGTGCTTACGGCCATGTCTTGCAAGTCTTAATCTAACTGCCATAATTTCAATTTTAAAGTTAATAACTACATTAGCGGTTTCTCGAACCGGGCTGCAAAATTAACATAATTTTTTGATAAAAGAATCTTTTACCGAAGATTTTTATTTTTTTACTATAATTTTTACAAGATGCTTGCGTTCATTTAAGTAAACAAACAATAAAAATCCAATGAAAAGTATTGTATTCAATATAATCCGAAGATATGGTGTTTCAGGTTTTATGTAAGTGCTTGTAAAATAAATGATTAAACATAGAAATAAATACAATATGGAATTTTTTAGTTTATAAGGAACATGATAATATTTTTGTCCCCAGAAATATGAAAGCAGAGTCATTAAAAAGTAACAAATAAATGTTGCCCAGGCTGAACCAACATATCCATAAACAGGTATTAAAATTAAATTTAAAATAATTGTTACGGCTGCTCCGAAAACAGCAAGATAGGCTCCGTAACGTGTCATGTCGTTGAGTTTATACCAAATAGAAAAATTATAAAAAATTCCGAGGAAAAGATTTGCCAGCAATAAAATAGGAACAACCTTCAATCCTTCATGAAATTTTGAACCAATAAAATATTTTATGATGTCTATATAAAGCATTACACCTAAAAAGATAATTAATCCGCATATAATGAAATATTTTGTTGCAAGAGCATAAAGTTCTCTGGCATTTTCTTCGTTTTTATTGCTAAAGAAAAACGGATCGGCAGCATACCTATACATTTGTATAAATAAAGTCATCAATATTGCAAGCTTATAATTAGCTCCATAGATTCCCAATTGTACCATCGGATTGTTTTCGAGCGGCACCAGGTATTTAAGCATCGCTCTGTCGAGAGTTTCGTTTATCATTCCCGCAAATCCTGCTATTAATAATGGCCACGAATATGATAATATTTCTTTTAGAAGTTTTCGATTAAAATCAAATTTTACGTCAAAAATCTCCGGCAACAAAATTAAAAGCGTTATGATGTTTGCTACTAAATTCGAAATAAAAACATAACCAACACCTATATTACCATTATAAAAATATAGAAGCAAGGAATTCGGATTGGAGATTTCGAGTTTGGGACAAAGCAGATAAAAATAGAGATTTAACCCTATATTAACAGCTATGTTAATTAGCTTTAAAATTGCAAATTTCCATGCTTTATTCTGAAGCCTGAGTTTGGCGAATGGAATTGAAGTGAATGCATCTATTGAAACAATTATTGCCATCCACATTATAAACTCAGGATGTTCTGAATATCTTAGAATTTCGGATATTGAAGATAAATTTAACCGTATTAAAATTATGAATAATAGAGAAGTTGTTGCAAGGCTGGTTAAAATTGTGGAATAAACACTGTTAAATTTTGATTTGTCTTGTGCAAATCTAAAAAATCCGGTCTCCATTCCGTATGTTAGCAATATCAATAAGAAGCTGACATAAGCATACAATTCGGTTACAATTCCGTAAACTTCAGGGATAAATATTCTTGTGTAAAGAGGAACAAGAAGATAGTTTAATAATCTTCCGATTATGCTGCTAAGTCCGTAAATTGCAGTTTGTCCTGCTAATTTTTTTATGGCTTTATTCACTTGTTTTTTTTGCGAAAGTAGTAAAGTTAAATTTTAAAATCATCAAATGATGCCAATATTTTTTAACTTACTGTTGTTTGTTATTATGAATTGAGTGTGTCAAAATATTTTTGTTCATCTTTGTCTTTAGTTAGTAAACTTACAATAATTGTTACAATTAAAGATGCAAAAAATCCCGGGATAAGTTCGTAAACAACACTTTTTAGAGCTGGGATTTGATTCCATATAATTACCGTAACAGCTCCTGTAATAATACCTGCAATAACACCGGTACGTGTTGTTTTTTTCCAGAAAAGCATTAAAATTGAAGTAGGGCCGAAAGCAGCTCCAAGTCCTCCCCATGCAAATAATACAAGCCAAAATACAATATCTTTTGCAAAAAAAGCCAGTAACAAGCTAATTCCAACGAGAATTAAAATAGTTATGCGGCTTAATAAAACTAATTTTTCTTGAGGTATTTCAATGTCTCTTTTCAATATTTTTTGATAAATGTCCCTCACAACACATGAGGCTGCAACTAATAATTGAGAATCTGCAGTTGACATTATTGCAGCAAAAATTGAAGATATAACTATTCCAAAGATTAATGGGCTAAATTTGTATGCAGCTAAAGCCGGATAAGCATTTTCCACATCCCCACCCGGTAACATTGATACTTCGGGAAAATAAATTTTGGCTGCAATCCCCGTAAAAACAGCTCCTACTGCCATAAACACATTCATAATGGTCCCGATAACTGCAACTTGAGTTAAGTTTTTTGTTTTATCAATAGACATATATCTCACTACTATATGAGGATTACCGGCCGAACCCAATCCTATACCAAGAAATCCTACTAAGGCTCCGAGCGAAATAGCGCTTAGACTACCAAAATTACTGCCGCCTATTGATAAGGCTGCATCCCAAAAATTGGAAACTCCGCCAAGTTTAATAATCGCAATAATAGGCAAACCAAGTAAAGCAAAAAGCATAAAGAGACCCTGAATGGTATCGGTTAAACTAACAGCCAAAAAACCACCTAAAACTGTATAAAACAAAATTATTGCTGCAGTAATAAGCAGTCCTTCGGTTGGGGATATGTTGAAACTTGTTGAAAACGTTTTTCCTCCTGCTACAAATTGTGCCGATAGGTAGGAAATCATAAACAATAAAATAATAATAACAGTAATAATTCGTAATACAGATTTTTTGTCGTTGAATCTTTGACTGTAAAAATCAGTTATTGTGATGCAGTCGTATTTTTCACTGAAACGTCTAATGCGTGGAGCATAACTAAAAAATAACCAAAATTCAGCAATAATGTAACCTATCGAAGCCCAAATTGCTGAAATACCCATTTTATAGGCCATTCCCGTAACTCCTAAAAGTAGCCATGCACTCCTTCCACTGACAACTGCCGACATTGCTACTACTAGCTTGTTCATTTTTCTGCCACCAATGAAAAAATTATTAATCCCTTTTGACGAAAATTTTGTAGCAAAAATTCCGATAAAAATCATTATAACCAGATATCCCAAAAACGCTGCAATTGTTACAATACCAGATTCAACAGCTATTCCGGTTGTGTGTTCCATAAAACTTTAATTTATTGTTATTTCAAACATAAAAAGATTTTTGCTTTGAGCAAAGATAAAAGATAAAAATACTATTTTTGCAAAAAAAATATATGGCAGAATATTTTGCTCACCCAACCGCTGTTATTGATGAAGGTTGTAAAATAGGAAAAGGAACCAGAATATGGCATTTTACTCATATTATGCCAAATTGTATTATCGGCGAAAATTGTAATTTAGGTCAAAATGTTGTTGTATCTCCGGATGTTGTGTTGGGGAATAATGTTAAAGTACAAAACAATGTTTCGATTTATACCGGTGTTATTTGTGAGGATGATGTTTTTTTAGGACCGTCAATGGTATTTACAAATGTTATAAATCCTCGTTCAGCGGTAAACAGGAGAGACCAATACCTCAGAACACTCGTTAAAAAAGGAGCTACAATAGGCGCAAATGCAACAATTGTTTGCGGAAATACGATTGGCAAATTTGCATTCATTGGAGCAGGAGCAGTTGTAACCAAAGATGTTCCGGATTATGCTCTTGTAGTAGGAAATCCTGCTCGCCATATTGGTTGGATGAGTGAATACGGACATCGTCTTGTTTTCGATGAAAACTGTATTGCTGTTTGTCCTGAAAGTAAAGAAAAATACAAATTGGAAAATAATATAGTTGTAAAATTATAAACTAATGGCAGGAAAAAATTTTGCATTGATTGGTGTTGCCGGTTATATTGCTGTTCGACATGTTAAAGCAATTAAAGAAACCGGTAATAATTTGGTGGCTACTCTCGATCCTTTTGACAGTGTTGGGTTCTTAGATTCTTATTTCCCCGAAGCAGACTTTTTTCACGAGTTCGAAAGATTCGACAGACATATATACAAACTTAGCCAAACTGATAAAAAAATTGATTATGTAAGCATCTGTTCTCCTAATTATTTACATGATGCTCATATACGATTTGCTCTTAGAAATAAAGCTGATGCAATTTGTGAAAAACCTCTGGTTCTAAACCCATGGAACGTTGATGCTCTAAAAGAACTCGAAAAAGAAACAGGTAAGAAAATTTATAATATTCTTCAATTGCGATTGCACCCTTCGATTATAGAATTAAAGAAAAAAATTGAAGAAGGACCGAAGGACAAAATTTATGATATTGACCTTGCCTATATAACATCTCGCGGAAAATGGTATCATTATTCATGGAAAGGGGATGTGCAAAAATCCGGTGGTATTGCAACTAATATCGGCGTTCACTTTTTTGATATGCTTACGTGGATTTTTGGTTCGGTAAAAAAATCTGTGGTTCACTTCAGTTCTAATGAAACAGCTGCCGGATTTTTACAATTAGAACGTGCAAATGTTCGCTGGATATTGTCAATTAATTATGATTTAGTTCCTGATAATATCAAAGTTAAAGGTCAACGAACCTATCGTTGTATAATGATTGAAGGCAACGAAATTGAATTTTCCGAAGGCTTTACTGATTTGCATACCGAAATTTATAAAAATATATTAATTGACAAAGGTTTTGGTTTAGAGGATGCCAGAACTGCGATACAAACTGTTTATGATATACGAAATGCAACACCGGTAGGAAAATTAGGAGATTTTCATCCATTATTACAAAAATCATTTTAATTTGAGAAATTAGATTATATTTTAGCCGCAATTAAATTTTAAGATTATGTACGAATCAATAATCAAAAAAGAGAAAAAGATTTCCGTTATCGGACTCGGTTACGTTGGTTTACCAATTGCATTAGAATTTGCAAGAAAAGTGAAAGTAGTCGGATTTGATATTAAGCCCGACAGAATCGAGATGATGAAAAATAAAATTGACCCCAGCAACGAATTAGCTCCCGAAGAATTCGAAGGTTGTGATATTTTATTTACATCTAATCCCGAAGACCTTAGAGATTGCCATTTTCATATTGTTGCAGTTCCAACTCCAATTGACGAACATAAACTTCCGGATCTGACACCGGTTATCAAAGCATCTGAAACCGTAGGTAAAATTCTGAAAAAAGGTGATTATGTCATCTATGAATCAACTGTTTATCCGGGATGTACCGAGGAAGATTGTGTTCCTGTGCTGGAAAAATTCAGCGGATTAAAATATATCGAAGATTTTAAAGTCGGTTTTTCGCCCGAAAGAATTAATCCCGGCGATAAAGTTCATACTTTAACAAATATTGTAAAAGTTACTTCCGGTTGCGATCCTGAATCAGCGGAAAACATTGCAAAAGTTTATGAAATAATCATTAAAGCCGGTGTACATCGTGCAAGCTCAATTAAAGTTGCAGAAGCCGCAAAAATCATTGAAAATACTCAACGTGATGTTAATATTGCTCTTATGAACGAGCTTTCAATGATTTTCGATATTATGGGAATAAATACCTTTGAAGTTTTGGAAGCTGCCGGAACAAAATGGAACTTTCTTAAATTTATTCCCGGTTTGGTTGGCGGTCACTGTATAGGAGTTGACCCGTACTACTTGTTGCATAAGGCAAAAGAACTTGGTTATCATGCAAAAATGATTGGCTCAGGTCGTGCTATAAATGATGGAATGGGAGCACATGTTGCTCAAAAAATTGTTAAACTTATAATCTCCAAAGGAAAAGAAATCACTACTTCGAGAGTACTTATTCTAGGGATGACATTCAAGGAAAATGTTACTGACATCAGAAACTCCAGAGTTATTGATATAATTGACGAGTTGAAGAAATACAACGTAAAGGTGGATGTTGTTGATCCTTATGCCAACAAGCACGAGGTACTTGAAGAGTATGGAGTTGAAATGGCTGACGTTCCTTCAGGTAAATATGATGCTATTATTGTTGCTGTAAGTCATGATAAATTTGTAGAATTAACAGAAGATAATTTTAAAGAATTTTCTGCTCCAAACGGAATTTTTGCTGATATTAAAGGCATCTATAGAAATAAAATAAAGGATTTAACTTATTGGAGCCTTTAATTTATTTGAACATTTATACTTAGACTTTTGTTAGTCTAAGCTTTATTAATTTTTATTTATATAATGAACATGGGAGCTACGAAAATTCAAGAATTATTAAAGGATATAATTTATCCCGAAACAGGTGTGAATATTGTCGAAAGTGGAATCTTAGCTGAAGTAAAAGAAGAATCCGGTGAACTATTTATCACTCTGGAATTCACAAAACCTACAGATCCATTTTTAAATTCAATAAAAAAATCTGTCAAGGAAAAATTAGAAAACAATTTCGGCAGCACCTATATAATTAATATTGTTACTAAAACAAAAAAATCTGCTAAGCCAAAAATTGAAACTACAGCAGGAGTAGAAGAAGTTGCTAATATTATTGCAATTGCAAGCGGGAAAGGTGGTGTCGGAAAATCTACAATAACGGTTAATCTGGCTGTTGCATTGGCACAAATGGGCTATAAATGCGGAGTTGTTGATGCCGATATTTTTGGACCGAGTATCCCAAAAATGTTTGGTATTGAAAACGAAAAGCCTGGCGGAGTAATGGAAAACGGTAAAGAATTAATTGTCCCTGTTGAGAAATATGGTATTAAAATACTTTCTATAGGATTTTTTATTGACCCTAAAGACGCTACAATCTGGAGAGGCCCTATGGCGAGCGGAGTCTTGAAACAATTTATCTACGATACTAAATGGGGAAAATTGGATTTTCTTTTATTTGATCTTCCTCCCGGTACAAGTGACATTCATCTTACTCTTGTGCAAAGTGTACCCGTAACAGGGGCAGTTATTGTCAGCACTCCTCAACAAGTAGCTATAGCTGATGCACGTAAAGGTGTTGCAATGTTCAGGGCTAATGGTATAAATGTGCCGGTTTTGGGTATTGTCGAAAATATGGCATGGTTTACTCCCGAAGAGTTACCTGAAAATAAATACTATATTTTTGGGAAAGGTGGTGTTGAACAGCTTGCCGCAGAAACACAAACACAGATTTTAGGACAAATACCTATAGTACAGTCAATTTGTGAAAGCGGAGACAATGGTAAACCGGTGGCCTCAAATCCGAAAACAATACAGGGAAAAGCCTTCGAAGAGCTTGCCATTAAATTTGTAGAAGCCGTTGAAAAACGTAATAAAGAATTGCCAAAAACTCAACAAGTAATCGTAAAATAATAATCAAAATTTCAAGTTATGGAAGAAATCATTAAGAAAATAGAAAAATCAATCGAAGAAGTTCGCCCTTATTTACAGGCCGATGGTGGAGATATAGCTTTAGTTGAAGTTACTCCCGATTTTGTTGTAAAAGTAAAACTCAAAGGAGCTTGCGGTTCATGTCCATTTAGCATTCAAACATTGAAATTAGGTGTTGAAGATAAGTTAAAACGTGATGTTCCAGAAGTTAAGGAAGTAGTAAGTGTTTAAAATGAAATTCTGAAAATTTTGTTTAGAATTAGAATTTATATTTTAATCCTATGTTAGCTAATGTAAAATAAAACGGCAGATCGTTACCATTTTCATCTTTTACTGTATTTAATTTATAGAATCTCCACAAATCTCTTTTTGCATTAAAAAACAAACTGTAGTTTTCGTTTATTTTATAATCCATTCCCAAACCTATTCCTCCATTTAGCAAATTTATGCCGGAAGAATTGTTCTGGTCTAAATTTACGTCAGGAATCAATCCGCCTTCGCCAACCTGCACTTTGATAAAAACCAAATCTTTGTGAATCAAATTAAATCTCGAATACAAATTTGTAAATATTATTATTTTATCAAAAAGTTTATACGACAAAATAATGTTTGGGATAAGATATAGTAGTCGGGTGTGTCCTTCAATAAAAGTGTAGTAATATGTGGGAACCATCACTGTGTTTCCCATAACTACACTTTCAACAATAGTATCTTTTTTATCCTGGTTAAGATAATAATTATATGCCGTAAAGCCCAGTTCTAATCCTGTTTTAATTGATATTTTTTTTAAATTCGAAATTTGTGTTGTTAATTCAAGATTTGCTCCCGGAAATATTTTAGCAGTACTGTTTTTTTGAGTTTTTTCAGGAATAGCACCTCCTAAATTTGTTGAAACAGATAAATATGTTTGTCCAAAAATATGGAAATGGAATGCTATCAGAATAAAAAATAATATAAAATACAATTTATTCATATCTTAAACTCAATTTGTCAATAATCAATACTGAACCGGGATGACCTTTGAAATCTTTTCCTGAAACGCTTGCAAGTAGTATAATATGAATAGAGTCCGGAGTAATGTCACTGTTGTAAACTATTGGCACATTAAAATTTTTATAGGTATTTTGAACTTCATTTGAAACAAATTCTCCTCTTCCTATAGTATCTCTCAGATTTTGTCCGGGATTATATTTTGTAAGAGCTATAAAAATAACAAGCGTGTCATTATCTGCAGGTGAGTATTTGTAATAACCTTGAAAAAATGAAGGTCGTTTTGAAAAAGGTTTTCCGATTACAAGATTTTCGCCGATGGGAAGATTTGGGTCGAAATAACCTGTGGCTGCAATGCCCGGAATGCTTAATTCTTCGCCCCATAACTTTGTCTCAATTCTAAGAGCGTAATTGCCACTGTATGAATCATTTGTTCTTTCCATAGTTACCGGTCCTCCAATAACAGCTAAATAGTTTAATCCGTCCCACCAGTCTCCAGCCGGTTTGAGGAAATAAACTTCTCCTTGTGATACTGTTACCCAGTTTTCAAAGTCTCCTTGTACAATATCTTCTATTACAGGTTCATCAATAGGAGGTTTCGTATCACATGATATAAAAACTATTGATAATAAAACAAAAATTGTTATGCTGATTATTTTGGTGCTCATAATTTTATGAATTTTTGTGAGTGAATAATATTTGAAGTATAAACTTTTATTATGTAATTTCCTTTATCTAAAGAGCTTATGTCAATACCATTTTCAAAGTGATTATCAAATTTAAAAATTTCTTTTCCTTGAATGTCAAAAATCTTAATTATATTAACGGAATTAAAATCTAATAAATCATTAAGATAAATTACATCTGATGCAGGATTTGGAAAAATTAAAAATTTTGTTTTATCATAAATATTTAATTCTGAAAATATTGGATAATCCAGCTCAATTTTATCAACAATAAGAACACTCCCTGCAACCGGAGTATTGGGATTTGATGAAACAGCAATAATGTTTAAAATCTCCGGAGTAAATTCATTTCTGTAAATAAGTTCGATTTCGAGTGGTGTAAATGAATTTTTTGGTTCAGAACCTTCAAAAAGTGCGGTTGCTACAGTATCAGGAATTTGAGTTCCATCGTTTCTGAGCATCCACAATCCTATTCTGAAAAAGTCCCCTTGAGCAGGTGTATATTTATAATAAAGTTTAAGTTTTTCGGGTTTTAAATTAAAACTAATTCCACCGGTGATACTTGTCTGTTGAGTAAAAAGATTGATATTGAACTCTCCTAATGTTATAAAACCCGGTGCTACAAATGTTAAAACTGTTTTTGAAGTGAGTTTTGCAGCATAATTTCCATCATAAGCATCATCAGTTCTTTCTGTTGTAATTTTGTTAATTGGAAAAACATTTGTCGTGGGATTTGCTGTATTCCATACAACCGGATCTAAATGACCGGCAGAGTGCTGATACCATTCCTCGAAGCTATTATTCGGAATTGTTTGCCCGTAAAATATCCCGTAAATACAAATTAAATGTAGTAATAAAAATTTCTTCATAACATTTTTTTATTTCATAAACAATATTATATATATTTTGTTTAAAAAAATACTAAAATAATTAAACAATCAATGGTGTTTTATAAATCTATCTATCTCAAATTTTTAAATCCATTTTCTATCTCAAAACTTATTCTTTCAAACACTTCCTCGAAAGATCCCATACCATTAATTTTAACAACCCCATGAATTTCCTGATATTTTTTTATTACCGGAATAGTTTTGTTTTCATGGTCTTTTAGTCGTTGAACTATTTTTTCTATGCTGGTATCATAAGGCATACATTCTTTAGTTTGGCTTCTTTTTACTAATCTCTGGATAAGTTCGAGAACTGGAACTTCGAGTTCGATGATTTTTGAAATTGAAGATCCGTGTTTTTTCAAAAGTCCGTCAAGAATATAGGATTGCACGAAAGTTCTTGGAAACCCTTTGAAAATATATCCTCTAACGCCTTTAGAGTTTTCAAGTTTCTTTTCGATAAGAGGCACAACAATTTCATCCGGAACCAATAAGCCGTTTTCGTAAAGATTAAGAACTTTCTTTCCTATTTCTGTACCTTTTTTAATTTCTTCATCGAGCATTGGCCCGGTAGCAATATATTCTAGTCCGTATTTTTTTGCGATGGCTTTACCTTGTGTTCCTCTGCCTGAGCCGGGATATCCGAAAAGTACAATATTAAGAAGTCGTTTGCTGAGTTCGGCCTGAATAATTTCTTTTATTTGTTGATGAACTTCTTCGATGCTTAGCATAGAGTTCACTTCTTTATAAAGTCCCTTTTCTTTGTAGAAAATCAAAACCGGTAAAGTTTTTTCGTAGTATTCTTTAAGTCTGTTTCTTATAACTTCTTCGTTGTCGTCGCTGCGTCCTGAAGTTTTTCCTCTATGCAATAATCTTCGTATAGATTCTTCCTCTGTTACATTTAAACTGATGAGGCAATTTAAAGATGTGTTCAATTTTATCATCAATCCCTCGAGAATGTAAGCCTGAATGTACGTTCGCGGGAAACCGTCAAATAAGAAGCCATTAGCATTGGGATTGTTGGTGATAGTTTTTTCAATTATCTGCACAATAATTTCATCCGGAACCAAGCCTCCGGAAGCAATTATGCTTTGGGCTTCCTTTCCAAGTTGAGTTTGTTCTTTGATTTCTTTTCTCAACAGATCACCGGTTGAAATGTAAAACAAATTGTATTCTTTTACCAAGAATTCCGATTGAGTTCCTTTTCCTGCTCCGGGAGGTCCGAACAAAGCAATGTTTAACATAGTATTTAGGGTTTTAGGTTTCTAAATTAGCATATTTTCTTGTGATATATCTTACAGGGAACCATGCAGCAAAAAGACCGATTATAATCACTGTAATAAATACATAAAACACATCAACAGATTTCACCAGTACCGGATAATTTTCAATAATAAATGAACCTTCGTTTCCTAATTTTACCAAACCAAATTCCATTTGTAGCCAACAGATTAGCAATCCGAAAATTAATCCCATAATTGCTCCTGCTATTGAAATTAAAAGTCCTTCGTAGAAAAATATATTTCTTATTGTTTTAACATCTGTTCCCAAACTTCTGAAAATATTTATATCTTCTTTTTTCTCAACTATCAGCATTGTGAGCGATCCAATTACGTTAAAAGAAGCAATTAAAAGAATAAAAACCAGAATCATGAATATTGCCCATTTTTCGGATTTCATGATTTTGTAGGCATATTCGTGTTGCATGTTCCTATCGAAAATTTTAAAATCGGGACCGAATATTTTTTTCAATTCTGAAAGGGCAATGGAGTTTTTTGTACCTTTTTTTAATTTAATTTCTATTGCAGAAACTTCATTTTCATATTCTAATAATCTTCGTGCTAAATTTATATCTATCAAAAAATATTTAGTGTCATATTCCTGTTGAATGGAAAAAATACCGGCATTATAAACCATTGCTTTGTTTATTGCGTCGGTTGCATCCAGAATATTTCCCCTTAATTCTGCCTTACGACTTGGCACATAAATACTCACCGGACTTGCAGTTTGAACATCTAATCCTAAATTATATGCAATTCCCTGACCACAAACTGAGTAAAATATATTTTCGTTTTTTAATAAAAATTCGCCTCGAACCAGCATTGAGTCAATTCCTGTTACTCGAGTGTAGTTTTCGTCAACACCTTTAATTGTTGCAACAACTTGTTTTTGATTATATTCAATCATAGCATTTTCTTCGAGGCTAAGTGAGTAGTATTCAATAAAGCCTGTTTGATTTAAACTTTTGATAGTATTTTGATCAATTGAAAAGTTTTTAGATTTTACAGATGTTACTTTTATGTCGGGGTCAAATGAATTATAAAGTTTTTTCAATAAGTAATCGAACCCGTTAAAAACAGAAAGTATTATTATCAGTGCAGCTGCACCTACAGATACACCGATAATAGAAATAAATGAAATTATATTAATCGCATTATGCGACTTTTTACTGAATAGATATCTTTTTGCAATAAAAAACGAAAAATTCAAAGCTATGATTTTAAAAGTTTATCAATTCTTTCGATGTAATCAAGAGAGTCGTCGAGATAAAAAATAAGTTCGGGAATTTTTCTAAGATTATTCTTTAAGGCCTGTCCGAGTTCGAAACGGATTTTTGATTTTACTTTATTAATCTCTTCAACGATTTTATCGGCATCATCTGAAGGAAAAATGCTTAGCCAAACTTTAGCTATACTTAAATCAGCAGTTACGGTAACATTTGTAACTGTTACCATACGACCTGGAACAAGCCCGTTGAATTTAATCATTATAATATTGGCTAATTCTTCTTTAATTTGTCCTGCAATTTGTATTTGTCTCTTGTTATTCATAATTCTAATATTTTATTCGTACATGCCTGTTTTTAATTTAACAATTTCACTTTGAGTAAGAAATCTCCATTTTCCTCTAGGTAGATTTAGTTTTGTTAATCCGGCATAATAAACTCTGTCGAGCTTTACAACTTGATATCCCAGATGTTCCATCATTCTGCGAACAATTCTGTTTCTGCCAGAATGTATTTCGATTCCAATTTCAAATTTTGAATTACCAACATAACTTATGGCGTCAACAGCTATCATGCCGTCTTCGAGCTCAATCCCGTTAAGTAATTCTTCCATGTGTTCGGGATGGAATGGCTTATCAAGAAAAACATGGTAAATTTTCTTTTTGTTGTAGGAGGGATGTGTAAGTTTTTCGGCGAGTTCACCATCATTTGTAAGTAAAAGCAATCCGGTTGTATTTCTGTCTAATCGTCCAACGGGATAAACTCTTTCTTCGCAAGCTCCTTTTATTAAATCCATTACTGTACGTCTTCCTTCGGGATCATCGGTAGTAGTTACACAATCTTTGGGTTTATTTAAAAGGATATAAACTTTTTTTTCGGGGTTAACCTTCTCGTTATTAAATTTCACAACATCGCCGGGCATTACTTTTGTTCCAAGTTCGGTAACAACTTTTCCATTAATTGTAACAAGTCCTGCAGAAATGAATTTGTCGGCTTCGCGGCGAGAACATATACCTGCATTTGCTAAATATTTATTTAATCTTTCACCTTCAGCTTTTTTAGGAGCTGAGGCTCCTGATTTTTTTTGTTTTCCTATTTTTTTGATCTTGGCTAGTCTGGTATCAATGCCCGACAACTCTTCACCTGATATTGTATAATCGCCATCGTGCGATGTTTTCTTACCGACTTTTTGCGATGTTTTCTTTTTTATGTAATCAGGCTTTTCTGAGTATTTTGATGCTTTGTCGTATTTCTTTTTCTTAAAACCGGAATTATCCGGTTTTTTTAAAATATCTTCCAGGTCATCACCTTTGTTAGTCTTGTTTTTGGGTTTTTTCTGTTGATCTTTGTTCCTGAATTTGTCGGAACCACGGACTTGATTTTTACGGTTATCTCTCGACATGATAAATTTGTTTTTCAAAATATATTAAACGCAAAATTATTTAAAATGTTTCTTAATAAAACCTCTTAACTTACAAATTAACTAAATTTCTGCTAATTTTAGATAATAAAAATTATTTTTGTAACATGAATTCATTGGTATTAAAAAAATACGAAGACATAATTTCTCTTGTTGAGAATAAAACAAAAATGCATTCCGAATTAATCTTTTTAAGCGGAAAAGATTTTTCGGAAGGCATGAAAAGTGTTTCTAAAATTGTAAAAATTTTAATTGCCATAGCTAATTCAGGCGGAGGAGAAGTATTTATTGGAATTTCCACAAAAAATAAAAGAGCCGATAAAATTGTTCCTGTAAGAAATTTCAATTTTACTGTTGATTGGTTGATGAATGAAATTCAATCAGAGGCAGATCCTAAAATTAAAGATTTATTTACTGATTATATTAGCATTGCCGGGAATGTCGAGGAAAAAATAATTTATTTTAGAATTCCTTTTGCAAATGGGCAACCCCACATGTATAGTGATTTCAGGTATTATAAATTTGAGAAATTAAAAGTTTTACCATTAGCGGAGAAAGAGGTTAGAATGCTTTACGGATTTAATCGCACAAGTGATATTGAATTACTGGGAATATATAATACAAACGGATTACCTGTTCTACAGTCCGGTAAATTTGCGGCAATGACTTTTTATCCGAAGGTTTTAATAAGAAATTCCGGGAATATTATTGAAAAGGATTACAAAGTTGAGATTTCATTTCCTGCAAATTTGTATGAAGAAAATTTTTTGCCTTTGCAATCTAATTTCATTCGCCACGATGGAAATTATGTTGTTTTTGGAATACCTAACAGATCACCACTTTTTCAAAATGAAACTTCAACAATCATTGAAGCAAAACTCTCTGTGAATCAAAAAAATTATAGAGACTATGAAAATGGAGAGATACGCTTGATTTTATATTATGGCAGTGGTGTAAAAAAATATAATTTTAAGATTTGCGAAATTTTAACCTATAACGGTAAAAGCCTGCAAAAAAACGATTTCGCAGATTTGAATCAACTACCGATTTTTAATGACTAAAAAACGGGTTGTATTTTATTTCGTCTTTAACTGTGGTATCTGGCCCGTGTCCGGGGAAGATAATTGTTTCGGGAGCTAAGGTGAATATTTTTCGTGTTACACTCGAAATTAGACTATCGTAACTACCTCCGGGTAAGTCAGTTCGTCCGATACTTTCCATAAAAATAGTGTCTCCTGAGAATAGCCATCCTTCTTCCGGAAAATAAAATCCAACGCTTCCGGGAGTGTGTCCGGGCAATGAAATAACTTTAAAATGAGTATCACCGAACTTTAGAATGTCGTTATCCTTGATGTTTTTATCAGGCATGGGAGGTTGTTCAATAACAAATCCGAACTTTTCGGCAAGCGGAATAGCTCCCTCTATTAAGTATTTGTCTTCGAAGCTCATTAGAATAGGTATCCTGTAATGCGATTCAAGATAATAATTCCCACAAACATGATCAAGATGCCCGTGAGTGTTCATGATGTATTTAGGGATAAGATGATTGTCGTTGATATAATCGTAAATCATTTTTATCTCTTTATGTGAATTAGCTGCTGCATCAATGATTACACATTCGTAAGAAGAATCGTATAAAATGTAACAATTTACTTGAAAATCATTGAAAACAAAACGTTGATACTTTGTCATATTTTTAAATTTTTAATTTATTTTGAATGTTTCCATCTTCTATGCGACCATAACCAGTATTCGGGAGCTTCGATAATGTCTCTTTCGAGATTATAGAAATATTTTTCTGTGATTTCTCCCGGTGCGATTGTGTCGAGTTGGATTTTTAAGTCTTCAAATTTCATAATGTAATATCCTCGTTTGATTTTGGATATTTTTAGATACAACACCGGAAGTCCGATCTTTTTTGCGTAAGCTTCCGGTCCATGCAAGCAAGCAGTATCTTGATTAAGAAATTTTACCCAGATTGCCCTTTCGAGATTTGAGGGACTTTGATCTGCAGCCATTATAACTGCTACCGGGATTTCAGGTTTGTTTTCAAAAATGCTTTTAGTTTCCTGTACTGCTATCATTTTCATTCCAAAACGACTTCTGCATTTTAGTCCGTACTTTTCGTTGCGTTTGTTGGTTAATGGCAGATACAATGAAATTGCCTGATGCATTATTGCCATATTGGTTGCAAGAATACCATATTCCCAGTTTCCGTAATGGCTTGCCAGACAAATCACTGATTGCCCATTATTAAAATAACTGTTGGGAATTTCGATGTTTTCAATTTTGAATCTTTTTTCCAAACATGATTTGCTAATGGTCATTCCTTTAATAGATTCAAATGTAATATCGCAAAGATGTCTGTAAAATTTCTTTTCGATTTTTTTTATTTCACTTTCTGTTTTTTCGGGAAAGCTTTTTCTTAAATTATTATAAACTACCTCACGCCGATATTTTGCAACATAATACATTATAAAGAATGCAAAATCCGACATAAGATAAACTATTCTAAAAGGGCAGAATCTTAGAATAGCAACTAAAAATCTAAAAGCAATATATTCACCAAATTCTAACATTTCCGAAAGCTATGCAAAAATATTTATTTTTCAACATTATTATATTAAAAAATTTAAAGAACTTAAAAAAAATCAAATCAAGGGATTTGTATTTTTGTATGACTATGAAACGATTATTATTTTTAGTAAACTTAGTATTTTTATTTATTGTGTTTTTTGCCTGTTCGCGAAAAACTACTAATATTCAGTATGTTGTATATGACCCAAATGATTCTGGAATTGAGAATGAAAATAAAGTCCCTTCAAAAAATAAGGAACAAAAAGTTTTAGAGTCTGTTGTTGATTTTTCAAAAACATTGATTGGTTCTCCTTATAAATACGGCGGAACAACACCTCAAGGATTCGATTGTTCGGGGTTTGTGCAATATGTTTTTGCTCAAAAAGGAATATCTATTCCAAGAATTCCAGTAGAGATGGCAAAAATTAGTGAAAGAGTAGAACTTAAAAATGTAAAACCAGGAGATTTACTGTATTTTAAAGGTTCTGACAAAAATTCGGATGTAATAGGTCATGTTGCTTTAGTAATAGAAAATAATAACGGTAAAATTAAAATGATTCATGCCACTACATCAAAAGGAGTAATTATCAATGATTTTGATGAATTTGATTATTGGAAAACAAGGTTTTTATTTGCTACTCGATTTCCATCAAATATAATTTTGGAACAATAAGTTTTTGGTCTTTTTAGGAAAATATTTATTTTTGTTTGAATTTGAAAATTTTAAGATGAGGTATTTTTTTTTAATTTCAATAGTATTTATAGGGTTTAGCTCTTTTTCACAAAACAATCAAAATAATCAAGACAATCAAGATTCTTTTACAATAAAAAAAAAATTACCACAATTTGCTACAAGAGAAGACAGTGTTAAATATGTGAGGGAAAAATTGATTGATTCCATAATTGAATATGCGAAAACTTTTGTTGGAACAAAATATCGTTATGGAGGTATTACCCCTGCAGGTTTTGATTGTTCAGGTTTTATGTTTCATATTCACAGGCATTTTAATTTGCCATTGCCCCGCATTCCTGCTCATACCTGTGTAATGGGAACAGTGATAAACGATATTGACAGTTTACAGCCGGGAGATTTAGTGTATTTTCGAGGGCGAAATGCAAATGATAATCGTATTGGACATGTGGGCATGGTAATAGAAAAAATTCCGGGGTCGTTTATTTTTATTCATTCTGCATCGCATGCAGGTTTAGTTATTGAAAATTTTAAAGAGCATTCTTATTACGTTAATAAATATTTATTCGCAAACAGATTGCCGGATGAGTTTTATCTTAGAGAATGGAATGATTCTCTTTTTAAAGTTTATCGCTACAGAAACGAAGATATTTATAAACAAACTAATGAACGTCCTATGGAGCCTGTGCCTCAGCCACCAGGCACAACAGAACTTATTTATACCGTAAGAAGCGGAGATATTTTAGGGCTTATAGCTCAATGGTATAAAGTTAGCGTTAATGACATCAAAGCATGGAATGGACTCTGGTCTGATAGACTTTCCATAGGACAAAATCTGAAAATTTATGTAAAAAACGAACTTGTAGGAACATTTAAAGACGTAAATAATATGTCTTTTGAAGACAAACAAAAATTGATAAATGCAGGCAAGCCTATCAAAACACAAAACGAAAAATTAGATCCCAACTATGAATACTATACTGTAAAGGCAGGAGATACTCCATATAGTATTTCGAAAAAATATCCGGGAACAACAGCTGATGAAATAATGAAACTCAACGGCATATCAAATGCTTCATCTTTGCAGATAGGACAACAACTTAAAATTCGGAAAAAGTAAAAAGTAAGTTTTAGAAATGAATTATTTATTGTATTCTTAGGAAATATAATACTATAATTTATTTTAATCAGATAGTATATCTTATTGGTATGCCAATCCTAATTCCAACATTTATAAGTGTTGGTCTATGCTTTATAAAATAAATGTGATTTTGAGCTTTATAATTGTCCGTAATTCCGTGCATAAATTTGATGTCTGAAAAAATGATAAAGTTTTTCTTAAGATTATATTCTAAACCAAAACCGTAATTAAAACCAAAAGAGAACTTCTTATAAATATCCGTTCCAGAATAAACTGTTTTAATAATTATTTCATTATCAAAAACTTCCGGAACTGAATTAGAATAAATCTTATGTGCCGTAAGAAAATCAAGGTCAATTCCGATACTTAGATAAACATTGTATTTACCCTTACGGAGATTATAGTTAAAATTAAAAGGAATGTTCAAATAATCAAATCTGTAGTTTGTATCATAAAATCCTGCAGTTCTTCCACTAATTGTGAAATACTCCAATTCATGAACAAAGCCTTTTTGAATATAATTAATTCCTGTTCTGAAGCCAAATTCCCATTTCGGACGATAATAAACTAAAATTCCGTTATTAAAAGCCAACAATGGTTTATTATTACCGTCATTTCCAATTATTCTTGCGTAGGATAATCCACCCCAAAAACCTGCATAAATTGTTGTATCGGAACGAACTTCCCAGGCTTTTAAATGATTTATAAACCCAAAACCTATTAATAATGAAGTAATAACGATTTTAATTCTCATTATCTTCGTTTTGAATGTTTAGAATTTTACTCGAAATTTTTCCGGAGTACAGAATTGTCTCAATTACATCACCATTTTTAAGTTTGTTAGTATCTTTAATTAATTTACCGTTACATTTTGTAATAGAAAAACCTCGTTTTAGTAATAATTTAGGATCGCTGAGGCTAACTCTTTTTTCGAGATTGAAAAGATTATTCTGAATTTGCAAATAATTACGATAGTAAAATTTAGTTAATGATGTTTTTAAATTTTCAAGGCGGGAATTTTCTTTACTGATATTGTCAACTGTTTTGGTCATAATTATTTCAGAAGCCGTTTCAAGTTTGTTTGTTTGAGATTTTATTAAGTTTTGGTAAAGGTTTTTAAGAATAAAAAATTTCTCATTACAGTCGTTTTGTTCTCGAGCAAGAACATCTTTTGTTTTATTAATTACGAGTACTATTGAAGTTATATAAGTTTCCTGAGCAAGAATAATTTCTCTGGATTTGCTTAAGATATCCTGATAAATTTCTTCAATATCTTCCTCGAAATGACGATTATAATTAATTAAAAATTCAGCTACGGCTGTTGGAGTTTTTAGTTTAGTATTAGCTACCATATCTGTAATAGTTTCATCTCTTTCGTGGCCTATCCCGGTGATGACAGGAATTGGAAATTGAGTTATATGGTATGCTATATTGTAATTATCAAAATACCCTAAATCAATTTTAGAACCACCGCCTCTTAAAATGCAAACAATATCAAAATTGTGAATTTGTCTAAAGATTCGTTCGAGAGCTGCTATAACTGATTTTTCGGTTTTATCTCCTTGCATGTCGGCTTCGAACAGCTGTATATTCCATTTATAAAAAAATTTATTATTAGCAATTTGATTTAAAAAATCTTCGTAACCTGCTGCAGTAGGAGAGGAAATTACAGCAACATTTTTAATTACAATTGGCAAAGGAAGTTTTTTGTTCAGATCAAAAACTCCCTCTGCAATAAGTTTATCAATAATTTCTTTTTTTCTTCTTTCTAGATCGCCGAGTGTATAAGCTGGATCAATGTCACGAACATTTAAAGAAAATCCATAAACTTCGTGAAAATCAACAATTACTTTAAGCATCACACTGATTCCTCGGGTGAGATCTGAGTTTGTAGCAGCTTTAAAATAAGCAGCAATATAGCGGTATTGCGATGCCCAAATTGTTGCACGAGCCTGAGCAATAACTGTATCTGAATTTTTGGCTTTTTGTACAAGTTCAAGATAACAATGTCCACTGCGATGCAAATTTATATTATTAATTTCGGCAACGACCCAAATTTCAGAATCAAAAGTTGAGTTTATAACGGACTTTATGGTATTATTCAACTCATAAAGACTTATTGCGGAACTACTCATTTTATTGCTTGTAAAGTTTATTAATGAATTGCAATTCATCAATTTTGACTATCACCATATAAATACCGGCTTTAAGATTCTCAAGATCTGATATTGTTATGGTCTGGTTAGGCTCATTACAAGTTGTTCCCATCCAGAAATAAGAGCGTCTTCCCGTGATGTCGTGAATCATAATTTGAACCTTTTGTCCTGTTTTGTTATTAAGTTTAATATTAAAAGTATCAATAAATGGATTAGGGAATATTTGAATATCCGGAGTCTCTATTTTAACGTTTTCATCTCCTAGAATTGTTGATGCAAGTAAAAGATTTGGGATTCCATACCCAAGATAATTATTGGGTTCAAGAAACAGATGGGAGGATTTAACAATTGCATCCATGATTTCATAGTTAGTTTTTTCAGGAAACTTTTGCCATAAACAAGCTATAATTCCTGAAATTAAAGGAGCTGAAAAAGAAGTTCCGTTGCCAGTTCCAATACTTCCATCCAGATTTTGATTGTATGTACCTGCTCCCATAGCTACTACATCAGGCTTTACTCTTCCGTCATAGCTCGGTCCGATAGAACTAAACGAAGCATAGGAGAGGTCAGACCAAATAGCACCTGCTGTTAAAACATCTTTTGCATCGCCAGGAGTATTAATATAAGGATGAGCAGGGGAATCCCCGCTATTTGCAGCAGCACAAACAATAATCATTCCTTTTGAAGCTGCTGTTTTTGCTGCAATTGCAATAGGAGTAGTTTCTCCGTCTAAATCTTGATAAGTGTGATTTTGGGTGCTGTCATCAAAGTTAAGATATCCTAACGAAACATTGATAATATCGGCACCAATAGAATCGGCAAATTCTGCCGCACTTATCCAGTTGTATTCTTCTATAATATATTCAGAATCGGGGTCCTCCGACATTAAAAGAACAAAATCTGCTTCCGGAGCTGTTCCGATAAGATTTCCCGGATAATTGCCTGCAATTATTGAAAAAACTCGCGTACCATGAGTGCTGTAAGAATAAACTTCCGTTCCTCCATAAACAAAATTGCGAGTTGCTATAACTCTATTTGAATTATATACACTATCAAATGCCGGTAGATTCGGTAAGCCTGTAAAACCCGCATCTGTTATTGCAATCATTATTCCGGCACCTCTATAACCTTCATTATGTAAATACTGTGTGCTATGCATGGAAACCTGATTCCAGGATGGTCCATAATCATAATAATTTTCCGATTTTATACCTTTCTTAATATTTTGTTCAACAAAATATTCTGAAGGAACTTGCTTTTTGTTACTTTGATCAGGCTGAAGCTTGACTACGTTATTTATAAATCCCAAATTTTGTATAGTACTGATAATTTCGGAATCTTCCGAATAAATAGTAGCTCCATTAAACCATTTGGTTGTATTTAAAATTTCTACTCCATAACTTAGTAAACTGTCAATATATATTTTACTAACCGGTAAATCACTCATATCTAAAGTTATTCCTTGTCTGGCTCTGCGTTCAAGAGATCTCGTAGAAAGAAATTGTTGGGGATTCTCCAAACTAAATTGATTGTTATTCTTATCTTTAAATTCAACATAATATTTATTAGGGGCTATCTGTGAAAATAATTTTAAACCACCTAATAAAAAGAATAAAATTGCAATAATATTTTTCATAATCTTTTTTTATTTTAAAATTAAGAATACTTAAATTTTTCAAAAATAATTGTATTTATTTATTCTGGGAAACATTTAATTTAAAAAAAAATTTATTTTTGCATATCATTATTTATTAAATCACTTTATTATGAAGAATAAAACTTATATTATTATTGTAATACTTGCATTTTGGACATTAGTATTTAGCTTTATTTTTTATACAGATTCAAAAGACCGAATGCCTCTTGTAGATCGTGAATTAATAACCAAATCAAGTGTTTGTCCGCCGTTTTATCTATATGATGAAAATGACAGTTTGATAGATCCTGTGCATGGTATTAATGCCGATAAGCCTTTTTCTCCCAAAAATACATGTGGTAAATGTCATGATTATGATAAGATTACCGAAGGGTTTCATTTTCAGCAAGGAAAAGATGAAAAGCCTCAAGGTAAATTAGCTGAAAGATATCAATGGGTATTACATCCTGGTAATTATGGAGGCAATTGGTGTTCACCAGCTCCTTTATATAATTTTCTTTCTAAAAAAGAAAATAAATCAGTTACTGAAATGGATATGACTTCATTTACTTTTATAACCAATGGATGTGGTACTTGCCATCCAGGAGGAGGTCCATTAGAATTTGACAGAAATGGATATCGTTACGACAAATACATGGATTCATTAAATTATACTGCTGGAGGGATAAATGATTTAGATGGAGATTATTACAAAGCATATTGGAATCTTACAGGAGTAATTGAAGCAGATTGCAATATATGTCATCAACCCGAATATAATTTTATGGGTAGAAATAAAAATTTATTGAACTGGAATTTTAAATGGCTTGCTACAGTAGGTTCCAAACTCGCAAAAGTAGAAGGTTCTATAAAAGATTCTATAGAGATAAAAGTGGTTTATGATTTATCAAAATTCGATAAAGATGGAAAAGTATCTATGAATATTGTTAGGGAGCCAAGGAATGAAAACTGTCTCAATTGTCATGCAAAACCACAATGGAAAAAACGAGGTTCTTCTTTTTCATCAATGACAGACGTTCATATAGCAAAAGGTTTAAAATGTGTTGATTGTCATGCTGCTGGCTCTATGGCTGCTAATACTCTGATCAAAGGAAAAGAAGTTCACCAAATAGGAAAAGGGGATGATCCTTCTGGTTGGGTTAGAAATGATTTGGACAACACAATGCGCACTTGTAATGATTGTCACATTAAAGGTTACGGTAATGCTCCCATTGCAAAACATGAATGGCTCCCCATAAATCATTTAGAGGATTTATCTTGTCAAGTATGTCATATCCCTGTTAAAAGAATAAAATCAGCTTTAGTACAAGTTAGTGATGTTTTTAATCCTGGAACTAAAATAAAGCCTCTAACAAAATATATCTGGACATTTTATGATCAAAATTTAAATTATTGGAATCATTACGGAGAACTCGAAATGTTTGGCTTTAATGATCAGCCTACGGATTATTACTATCCTCAATATGCTAAATATAAAGGGCAAATTTTCCCTGTTAATCCTGTTCATAGTGCTTGGCCAGCAATTTATACTGAAGGTAAAAAAGGTTTAGATCAGCCCAAAATGAAAGATATTTACAATATGTGGATTATTCATAATAATGATAAGTCAAAATATATAGCTCTTGATAAGATTAAAGATGATAACAACGATAGCATTCCTGAAATAAACACTCCAGAAGAAATAGATGCATTTATTAATTCTGTAACCGCTTACTTGATAGATATTGGATATGAATTAAATAACAGAAAAATTGTTTGGGTTAATAATGATAGAATGTATTTTAGCGGGAAAGATTATAAAATTATTGAAAAAGAATATTACGAATCTTCTCCTTATGCTTCAGTATATAAATATAGCCATGATGTTTCTCCCGCCAAAGCTGCTCTTGGTTCAAAAGGGTGTACAGAATGTCATTCTTTCAATTCTAGAATATTTTATGCTAATATAGTAAAATATCCATTTGGGGAAGATGGTAATCCTGTTTATGAACCTCAGTATGTTCGTTTAAATTTAAATCCTCTGTTTGTATGGATTTCTGCATTTAGAGAACAAATTATAAAAAGTGTTCTATATCCTTCATTTATTCTGCTTATACTGCTAAGCATTATACTAATATTATTTGAAATAAATAAAAAATATAACTTTATACAGATAGAAAATAGTATTATTATTGTAATTTCATATATATTAGCTTTAATTTTATTTTTACTTATATGGTTAAAACCAGACGTGCATACATTTGTTTTGCCCGAAAGACTATGGTTCGATAAAAATCACTTTTTAATCAGCGTAATTTCACTTGCAATAGCAGCATGGTCGTATTTTAATCTAAAAAAATATAATAAAAATTTAAAAATTATTTACTATTTACAATTAATTTTTATTTTGATTGCATTTATTTCTGGTGGATTTATGATTATAAAATGGGATGCAATTGAAAACATTGTTAGAATTTCTTATACTCTTTTTGATTTAGCAATAGTATTAAGCATTTTTATTTCAATTTTTTATCTTGTCTTTTTGACTTTTAATTCACCAGTTAAAAAATGATAAGTTATTTAAGATATTATCTAATATTTTTTTCCATTTTAATTATCTCTATTTTTAGTAATAAAACATTTTCTCAAAAAAACAATTTGCTTATAAATCTTGATGGCTCATTACGTTATCGCTATGAGATATGGAATGGAATGAATGCAAAAAACTATGGAGACAATAGTCCGGAAGCTATTGGTAAAATAAAAGATGATTTTTTATTGCAGAGAGTTATTTTAGGTATAAATTCTATTTACAAAAATAGATATATTTTTGCTTTTCACATTCAGGATTCACGAGCATTTGGTTGGTCTTTAAGAAATAGTATATATCCCGATTTGTTTAAAGTTAGAAATAATGCCTCACTTGAGCCATATTATAAAATGAATCCTCAGGAAGAATTTTTTGAAATTTACGACCTATATTTTGAAGCTAATAAAGTTATAAATTCATTAAATATAAAATTAGGAAGACAAAAAATTTTTTACGGAGACAATCGTATTTTTGGACCTGGTGATTGGGGAAATACCGGACGTTGGACATGGGATGCTTTAAAAATATCGTATAAAAAAGATAAGAATTTTATTGATATTTTTGCTGGAGGAACAAAAATACATGACCCTGAAAAAATATCATTACTTTTTACAAAAACAGAATTCTGGGGAGGAGGGTTATATTCTCATTTAGAAATGCCTCAAGTTTTAAATTTTGAACTTTTTTATGCATATAAGACAGCAGGTTCTGCAGATTATATTAATACATTTAGTTTTGACAGACATTGGATTGGAACAAGATTATTCAACCAAGATATTTATTCTTTCCTAACGGATGCAACAATTGTATATCAATTTGGAAATAATCAATCAAAGAATATTAGTGCTTATGCATTAGCTGCAAAATTTGGATATCAATTTAATTTTTTACCTTTTAAACCTATCATAAGCATATGTGAGGCTTATGCATCAGGAGGTAAAAACACAGATAACAAAATACGAACTTTTGAACCTGTTTTTGGTGCTGCAGATAAATACTACGGTCGAATGAATATTACATCGTGGTCTAACATTGATGATAGAGAAATCATTTTAGAATTATTTCCTAATAAAAATATTTGGATTGAATTAAAATATAATATGTTTTATATACCTGAAACCGAAGGCTTTAAATTACTAAAAAATCTAATGTTAAAACCCGGGAAAAAACACCTTGGTAATGAATTTAATATCTTTGTAACATATGAAATTAATAAAAATTGGCAATTAGTAGGCTCTTATGGTTATTTCTGTCCGAAAGATGTTTTAGACATTAATTTTGAAAAACCAAAAAACGCACTAATGACATCTTTCCAAATTTTATATTCATTTAATAAAAATTTATTTTGTCATTAAAAATATTCTTTTAATAAAAAAATCCGACTTGATTTAAGCCGGATTTATCATGTTTAATTTTGATTAAAATTTATATTCATTATCTTCAATGAGTTTGTCGGCAATTCTGCGACGACATTCTTTAACATTAACTCCTTCTACACAAGTAAGAGATTTAATTGTTTTGTAAATGCGATTAGCTTCTTCTCCTTCAGCAATTGAAAAAGCAGCATCAATAGCTTTTTTGTAAATAATTCCAGCAGCGTCAAATACATTTACAGCAAGAATATCTTTATAAATTTCAGAGTTTTGTTTGAGATTTTCGTTTAAAATACGTGAAAAGCGGAGAGCTAATGATTCTGCAGAGTAGATTTGAATCATAATATCGCTGATATTATTGATAACTTCTTGCTCTTTCATTAAATCTCGTCCAAATTTTTGAGAAGCTGCATGGATAAGAATTAGTGCAGTTTTTTTGAAATTACGAATATATCTCATTCTTTTTTCAATGAAACTTTCACCTTCGACGGCATTTTCACGGCAGTTTTCCATATTGTTATAATACTCTTCTGCCGGGGTTGACATATCAAATTCTCCTTTCATTCCGCGTTTTATGGCAGTTTCAACAAGTAAGAGGCGATTGATTTCGTTAGTGCCCTCAAAGATTCTGTTTATTCTTGAATCTCTGTATCCGCGTTCTACAGCCATTTCTGCGGAATAACCCATACCACCGTGTATTTGAACTGCTTCATCAACAACAAAATCTAATACTTCTGAACCAAATACTTTAAGTAATGCTGCTTCAACTGCATAATAACTTATACCTTCAATAGAAGCTAAGCCTTTATCCATTCCGGATGCTTTATTTTCTTTTATCATTTGGTCAATATCGCTGCTTGCACGATAAATTGCAGATTCGAGAGCAAATGTTCTGATTACTTGTTCTGCAAGTTTATGTTTTATTGCCCCAAAACTTGATATAAGAACGCCAAATTGTTTACGTTCGTTAGCATATTTTACGGAGTCATTAATTGCTTTTTTAGCTGCTCCAATCACATTAGCACCTAATTTAATCCGTCCCATGTGCAAAATGCTTAGTGCAATTCTGAATCCCATACCGGGTTTCCCGATTAAATTTTCTACAGGAACTTTTACGTCGTTATAATATATTTGGGCAGTAGAAGAACCTTTTATCCCCATTTTGTGTTCATCCGGACCAACTACAACCCCCGGCATATTTTTTTCAACGATGAATGCAGAAAGAACTCTATCATTACCTATTTTTGCAAAAACTACGTGAGTGTCAGCAAAACCTGCATTTGTTATCCACATTTTTTGACCGTTCAGGATGTAATGTTTACCATCTTCTGAAAGCACAGCACGGGTTTTCCCAGAATTTGCATCTGATCCTGCACTTGGTTCGGTTAAGCAGTATGCTCCGATATATTCACCTGTTGCAAGTTTAGTAACATATTTTTGACGTTGTTCTTCATTGCCGTAATACATAATTGGCAATGTTCCAATTCCTGTGGATGCCATAAATGCTACAGAAAAAGAATATGCTGCTCCGATATTTTCGGCAGCTAACATTTGTGTAACAAAATCTTGTTCAAATCCTCCATATTCTTCGGGTATGGCAATTCCCATCAACCCTAATTCTCCAGCTTTTTTTAACTGGGTTCTCATTAATTCCCTATCGCCTTTGTCTAGCTCATCTAGTATTGGGAATATTTCAGCTTCGATAAAGTCTTTAATAGTTTGCTTTATCATTAACTGTTCTTCATTAAATTGCTCAGGAATAAAAATAATTGAAGGATCTGTTTCCTTAATTAAAAATTCACCGCTTTTTAAATTTTTCATATGGTTTTGTTTTTAATTTATTTTATTTTTGCATATGCAAAAATAAAAATATTTTTAATATAAATTACTTTTGGAACATATTTGATTATTGAGGATAGATATTTAATTCTTAAACTTTCTTTAGCTCTTAAACGTAAAGAATGGGTTACCTTATCTTGGCAAAATTACAAAACTTTCTATCCCTTTTTTTTCTAGTGCATAATTTGGGTTTATAAATCTCTTAACTGTTGATTTTCTAGAAAAATTTTTATTTCTAAATTGGGAACAAAGAATATTACTTATTTAACTCAATACGAACACGAAAGAGGTTATTTATGTTTCAACTCATTTATTACTGATACAATATTACAAGCAACAATTCCTGCTGTTTCTGTTCGCAGACGACTGTTCCCAAGCGAAATTTCCTTAAAACTATTATTGCATCCGGAAATAATTTCTTCTTTCGAAAAATCACCTTCAGGACCTATTAATATTAATATGTTTTCTTTTGGTTTTATAGAGTTGCCTAAATATTGTTTTTGTGAACTTTCTTCGCAATGGGCAATAAATTTATTTAACTGATTAAAATTTGATTTTATGAATTTTTCAATGCTTATAGCTTCGTTAATTTTTGGAATATAGGCTTTTTGTGATTGTTTAATTGCAGCTTCTGCAATGCGATTTAACCGATCTGTTTTTACGATTTTTCTTTCTGAGTTTTTGCATATTATCGGAGTAATCTCATCTATCCCTATTTCAGTAGATTTCTCAATAAACCATTCATATCTGTCAATGTTTTTTGTTGGAGCGATGGCAATATGTAAATAGTAGTTACGCTTTTGGTATTCTTTATATGTTTCAATAATCTCTACCTCTACAATTTTTCCTGTAATATTATAAATAGTTGATTTATGCAAATTCCCTTTGCCGTCGGTAATCCAAATTTCATCACCGACCTGCATTCTTAATACTCTTGAAATATGTTTAGACTCGTCCTCGTTAAATTTATGAAATGGAAAATTTATTTCCGGATCGTAAAAAAGATACATGTGATAATATTTAAAAAAACAAGGAGCGATTTTCTCGCTCCTTAAAACTTTATTTCATCAACTCATATAAAATATCTAACTTAGGTGTGAGAATGATTTCGGTGCGGCGATTTTTTGCTCTTGCTTCCGGAGTCTTTGCAGGATCAACAGGCAGATATTGCCCTCTTCCTCCTGCAGTCAAGCGTGTGGGATCAATTTTTGAATTATTCAATAATATTTTCACCACAGAAGTAGCTCTCTTAACACTTAAATCCCAATTGTCTTCAATGTTTCCGTTACTTCTGTATGGAACGTCGTCTGTATGTCCTTCTATCATTATATTAATGTCAGGATTTTGTTCAAGAACCTGTGCTAATTTTCTGAGAGCTTCAATTCCTCTGGGTTCAACGGTCCAGCTGCCTGATTTGAACAAAAGTTTTTCGTCAAGAGATACATATACTTTTCCGTTTTTGTTGGTTATTGTTAAACCATCTCCTTCAAAACCTACTAAAGCATCTGCAACTTTTCTACGGAGAGCATTTAACAGAGAATCTTGAGCATTTAGTTTAGCTTCGAGTTCTTTCACTCTTGCATCTTTTGCCGCAAGTTCTTTTTCTTTTAAATCATTTCTGATTCGCATTTCTTCAACATTTGCTCTTTCTTGATTTAAACGAGCTTCTAATGCCCTTAATTCGTCTTCTTTGCGTTGTAATTCTTCTCGTGTCTGTTGAAGCAATAACATAGCTTTCTGTGTTTCAGCATCTGCTCCTGCACGTAATTTTTCCTGATTTTCGAGCAACTGTTTGTATAATTCATTGATTTTATCGTACTGAACCGTTAATGTTCTGTAGGCATTGCCTTTTATTGCAGTATCTGTTACTAAAGCATTTTTATCAATTGTAAGTTTTTCTATTTTGGCTTTTAACTCATTATTTTCGGTAGTTAAATTTTCGTTTGCTTTTTTTAGTTCTCTTCTATCATTTTCACATGATTCCTTTTTTTCTTTCATTTCTTCGAATTGTCTTGCAGGAACACATGAAAAAACTATACCAGCAATCACCGTAATAGCTATTAAATTGATTATTTTTTTTGTTTTCATGGTATTTAATTTTTATCTGTTTGTGCAAAAATAAACAGTTATTTGATATTTTGTTCAATTCATTGTCGCAATTTATGAAAAAAAAGCTGTTTAAAACCGAACAGCTTTTTTAATTTAAGATATTTATTAAAAATATTATTCGCCTAAAGTTGCAACCATAACAGCTTTAATAGTATGCATTCTATTTTCTGCCTGGTCAAAAACTAAAGAGTTTTTACCTTCAAAAACATCTTCAGTAACTTCAATGCCATTATTTAATCCGAATTCTTCGCTTACTTGTTTTCCAACTTTTGTATCAGCATTATGGAAAGAAGGTAGGCAATGCATGAATTTAACATTTGGATTTCCTGATTTTGCAATTAATTCTGCATTAACCTGATATGGTTTTAATAATTTAATTCTTTCTGCCCAAACTTCTTTTGGTTCACCCATAGAAACCCAAACATCGGTATGAATAAATTCAACTCCTTTTACTGCTTCTGTAGGATCTTCGGTAATTGTAATACGTGCTCCTGATTCTTTTGCAATATTTTTGCAAGTTTCAATTAATTCTTTTTCAGGCCATAATTCTTTTGGAGCACCGATTCTTACATCCATTCCCAAAATTGAGCCAATTGTTAATAATGATCTACCCATATTGAAACGTGCATCACCAACATAAGTATAAGAGATTTTTTCCAGCGGGTTGTGTGAATGTTCCATCATTGTAAGAACATCTGCTAACATTTGGGTAGGATGCCATTCGTTTGTCAAACCATTCCATACCGGTACACCAGCATATTTAGCAAGTTCTTCAACAATTTCTTGCCCGAAACCACGATATTCTATGCCATCATACATGCGCCCCAATACTCTTGCAGTATCTTTAATTGTTTCTTTGTGTCCCATCTGACTTCCTGTAGGACCTAAATAAGTAACATGTGCCCCCTGGTCGTGAGCAGCAACTTCAAAAGCACAACGTGTACGAGTTGAATCTTTCTCGAAAATCAATGCGATGTTTTTGCCTTTGAGTTTTTGTTGTTCTGTGCCGCTATACTTTGCATTTTTCAACTGTTTTGATAAATTAAGTAAGAACACAAGTTCTTCTTTTGTGAAATCCAATTCTTTTAAGAAATGTCTGTTTTTTAAATTGAAAGCCATAATCCAATTAATTTTATGTTTAACATCAATTATTTATTTTCCCATAATTATTCTTGTACCGGCTTCCGGATTTTCGAGTTGTCCGGCTTCGGTAATAATACATACTTTGCCTCCGTTTTCAACAAAGTTTATTGCTGCACGAATCTTCGGAGCCATAGAACCCTCTGTAAAGTGTCCTTCTGCCAGGTATTGTTTTGCTTCCGATACAGTAATTGTGTCCAATTTCTTTTCTTGAGGAGTGTTAAAATGCAGACATACTTTTGGAACATCGGTTAAGATATAAAACTCATCGGCATTTATGTAAACTGCCAGCATCGAAGAGGCTAAATCTTTATCAATAACTGCATCTATGCCCTGTAATTTTCCGGGTTCAACATAAAATACCGGAATCCCGCCTCCGCCTACAGTAACAACAATGTTACCTTCGCGAGCGAGACGCTCAACTATGTTTTTATTATTGATATCAATTGGTTTTGGAGAGGCAACAACTTTTCTCCAACCTTTTCCCTTGGGATCTTTAGCATAAGAATCTTCGGGATGTTTTTCCATTAAAATTTTAACTTCTTCTTCTGTGTAATAAGGTCCGATAGGTTTTGTCGGATTTTTGAATGCCGGATCATTTTTGTCAACAATCACTTGTGTTACAAGTGTGATTATATTTCTGTTGTATCCGTGTTTTGAAAGAACATTCATGAATTGTTGTTCAATTATGTATCCGATAAAACCTTGTGAGTATGCTCCACAAATATCCAGTGGCATTTCCGGAATTCCGTAAAGTTTTTCACCTGCATTCACTTGCAATAAAATATTGCCTACTTGTGGACCATTGCCATGACCTATAACAATGTCATAGCCTCTTTCAATTAAACTTAATAAACTTTCACATGTTTCAAAAACATTAGCCTCTTGCTCATCAATTGTTCCTTTTTGTCCTGCTCTTAGAAGTGCGTTCCCTCCAAAAGCTACTACTGCTAACTTCTTTCCATTCATAAAAATTAAATTTTCAGTTTTTTGCAAATCTATATTTTTAAAAAAAATCCAACAGCATTTATGTTTTTTAACATATTTAATTAATTGTTAAGTTTCTTAATAAGATGTTAAAGTTTTGAATATATTAAAAAAAATTTTTGTAATTTTTATAAAACATTATTTTTGTGGTACTTAATTTGAAAGCGTTGAAATTATAAATGTTAAATTAAATTATGAATATTATGAAAAGTTTATTTAAGTTCTCATCACTCGCAATAGCTGTTATCTTGTTATCAACAGGAGTCAGTTTTGCACAAAAAAAAGCAAAACCTTTTAACGGTGTTATTACTTATGAAATTTCTTATCTCGGCGATATTGACGAGGCCAGTAAGGCTCAATTAGCTAATATGTCAACATTGAGCATTAGCGGAAATAAAGCTAGAAGTGAACAAGTATCTCCGTTTTATACCGTTGCACAAATTTTTGATGTTGCAAAAGGAGATATGATTGTTTTAATTGAAGCTATGGGAATGAAAATTGCCGTTAAGCAAACAAAAGAAGAAATTGAAAAAAGAAATGCTGAAGCAGAAGCAAAAGATCCCGAAATAACTTATTTAGATGAAACAAAAATCATTGCAGGAGTAAAATGCAAAAAAGCTGAAGTTAAAGTCGAAGACCAAATTATAGATGTTTATTATACAGAAGAATTAAACGTACCAGAAGGAATTAATGAAGTACAGGGTTTTAAAGGATTAAAAGGTGTTTTGATGGAATACACTATCGAACAACAAGGAATTGAAATGAAATTTTCTGCAAAAGAAATAAGTTATAAGAAACCTAAAGCCGGATTATTTGTAATTCCTGATGATTATCAGATTAAAAAGCCTGAAGAACTCGGTGGTCTTTTTGGAATGTAAAAAATTTGCAACAAAATAAAAAATCCTCAAAAGAGGATTTTTTTTATTTTTACGGCATGAATAAAAAGAAAAAAAATAGTAACGAAAATGATTCAAAAAAAGAACCCAAAAAAGGGTTCTTAAAATCAGTAAAATTTTTCTTTACAGATGAACGGTTTACGGTAAGTTTAGGATTAACATTGCTTGCTTTCTCTTTGATTCTTTGCCTTTCTTTAACATCATATCTTTTTACCTGGAAAACAGATCAAAGTATTGCCGATCTTGGATTTAAAGGCATTTTTTCTGATTCTGCTTTTGAAGTTGACAACTGGGTTGGAAAAGTTGGGGCTTTTTTAGCTAATAAATTCATTTTTGATTGGTTCGGAATACCTTCATTTTCTTTTGTAATTCTATCAGCAGTTTATGGTTTAGCTCTACTGAAAGTAAAACTTGTAAAACTTCTCGAATTTACTTTTAAGCTTTTAATCTATACATTCTGGTTGAGTATTGCTCTGGCTTCGGTTTTTGGTGAAAAATATTTTATGGTGGGCGGCTCTCATGGATTTTTTGTTTTTAATTGGCTTTACGATGTTATTGGTCCGGTTGGCGCTTATACAAGTATCGTGGTAAGTGCTTTTATAATAATAATTTATTCTGTGAAAAATTCACTTAACTGGATGAAATCTAAAGTTGACAAGATTAAACATTTCGATAAAGAAAATTTACAAGAGGAAGAAATTGAATCCGAGTCTGGTGAAAATATTTTAGTTACCAATACAGACAATAAGGAAAATATTACCGATGGGCAAAATGTTGAGCCAATAATTTTGGAAGAGGATGAAAAAAGCGAAGAACTGCATTTAGATGAACAACTTGATAAAGAAGTTTTGTCAGATGAAAATAACTTAGAAATAAAATCCGACAGCAATAACCTTAATATGACGGTGCAAGTTGCAGCAGAAGAAGAGACATTAAGCGAGGAAGAAATTCATTCAGATCTTCTGCAAGACTATGATCCAACAAAAGACCTTGAGTATTACAAAATGCCTACCCTTGATCTTCTTACTGATTATCCTTCCAGTAAAGGAGATGTAACCAGAGAAGAGCTTAATGCAAATAAAAATAAAATAGTTAAAACTTTACTTGACTATAAAATTCAAATTTCAAAGATTATGGCTACCATCGGGCCCACTGTTACACTTTATGAAATAGTGCCGGCTCCGGGAGTCAGAATTTCTAAAATTAAAAGTCTTGAAGATGATATTGCGTTAAGTTTGGCTGCCCTTGGAATAAGAATCATTGCTCCTATTCCGGGAAAAGGAACTATCGGTATCGAAGTACCAAACTCTAAACCCGAGATTGTGTCAATGCGTTCTGTTCTGAAATCGGCAAAATTTCAGGAATCCGATTATGAATTACCGGTTGCCATCGGTAAGACAATCTCCAACGAAACTTATGTTTTTAATCTGGCTAAAACTCCTCATTTGTTGGTTGCAGGGGCTACCGGTCAAGGGAAATCTGTCGGGATAAATGCAATTATTACATCTTTACTCTATAAAAAGCACCCATCTCAACTAAAATTTGTTTTGGTTGACCCAAAAATGGTTGAACTGTCAATATATCGAAATATTGAAAAACATTATCTTGCAAAACTTCCAGGCGAAGAAAACCCAATAATAACTGATGTTTCTAAAGTTGTTCCTGCGATGCTTTCATTATGTATCGAAATGGATACTCGTTATGCTTTGCTTACCGATGCGGGCGTAAGAAACATCATAGAATATAATTCCAAATTCATATCCCGAAAATTGAATCCACAAAAAGGGCATTATTTCATGCCTTATATCGTTGTGATTATTGATGAATTTGCTGATATTATCGTTCAGGAGGGTAAACAAGTCGAAGCACCCATATCAAGACTTGCGGCAAAAGCACGAGCTGTCGGAATTCATTTAATTGTTGCTACTCAGCGTCCATCAACAGATGTTATTACCGGTGTAATTAAAGCTAACTTCCCAACAAGAATTGCCTTTAAAGTTACTAATGGGCATGATTCCAAAACAATACTCGACGCTACCGGAGCCAATCAGCTTATCGGACGCGGGGATATGCTAATTTCCGAGACAGGTAAAATTACTCGTGTTCAATGTGCTTTTATAGATACCCCCGAAGTTGAAAATCTGGTTAGTTATATTTCTTCGCAACAAGGATATCCGTCAGCTATGGAACTTCCTGAACCTGTAATTGGAGAAGGAGAAACCGGCGGTGCTGCTTTTGATGCTAACGAAAAAGACGAACTTTTTGAGGAGGCTGCCAGAATAGTTGTCCGTCATCAACAAGGATCTACTTCCTTAATTCAGCGAAAATTAAGTATCGGTTACAATCGTGCGGGCAGAATTATTGACCAGCTCGAAGCAGCCGGAATTGTTGGTCCTTACGAAGGAAGCAAAGCTCGTCAGGTTAATTTTCCGGATGAATTAGCTTTGGAACAATATTTGAATACACTTAAAATCAATAACAATTAAATTTTAAATAAATGAAAAAGTTTGGATTATTTTTTTTGGTAATTTTATGTTTTTATTTTTCAAACGCTCAAACTCAAAACAATGACAATTCTGCAACTGCTTTGTTAGACGAGGTCGCTGCTAAAGCTGAGCGTTATACAAGTTTGAAAATTGATTTTAATATGTTTGTCGAAAATTTGCACTCCGGCAAAAGAGATTCTTACTCCGGAAATGCATTGTATAAATCAGGCAACTATAAACTTGATGTAATGGGGCAGGTTGTTTATTCCGACGGAAAAACAAATTATACCTATCTTAAAGATGCAGATGAAATTAATATCTCTAAAAATGATTCACAAAGCGAAATGATTAATCCCCAGGCATTTTTGAAGGATTATAAAAACAACTACAAAGTAAAATACATTGCCGAAAAATTTGAGAAAAACAGACCTCTGGTCGAGATTGATTTGTACCCGAAAAATGTTGAAAACAAAAAATATTCGAGAATCTCCGTTAAGGTTGATAAAACCAAGAAACAAATTTATTCTGTGAGGTATGTTGGCAAAGATGGTGTTAATTATTTAATTGAAATTACAAAGTTTGAAGAAAATCCCGCAATACCGGATAATCAAATTAAGTTTTCAAAAGATTTATATCCCGGAGTTGAAATAATTGACTTGAGATAGAGTAATTATAAATCAAAAATTTAATTCCTGAAATTGCTTCCGGGATTTTTTATTCTACCCTTAATATCAATCCTTTTAAATATTCTGTTTCGGGAACAAAGGCAGATACTGGATGGTCAGATGGTTGTGAGAGTATTCCCAATATTTTTACGTTTCTACCGGATTCAATTGCTGCCGAACGAATTGCTGAAGTAAACAATTCTCTGGTTATGTATTGTGAGCAACTAAAGGTAAAAATTAATCCATTCTTTTCTATTTTTTGCATTGCCATCAGATTTATTCTTTTATAGGCTCGCAAGGCATTATTGGTTACATTACTTTTTTTTGCAAAGGCAGGTGGATCAATTATAATCAAATCGTAATTTTTTGTGCATTTTTCCAGATATTCAAAAGCATCGGAGCAAATAGAATTATGACTTTTTTCAAAACTGTTTAATTTAATATTACGTTCAGTTATTTCAACAGCATTCTCAGATATGTCAATAGAATCAACGTGTTTTGCTCCACCGGCAAGTGCATATACTGAAAATCCTCCAGTATAAGCAAATAAGTTAAGAACATTTTTGTCTTTTGAATAATCTCTGACTATTCGACGATTATCTCGTTGGTCAATAAAAAATCCTGTTTTTTGACCATTGGGAATGTCAACGTAAAATTTTAAACCATTTTCAGTTATAGTATCACAGATTTTGTTGCCGAAAACAATTTTATCCTCTGTATTCAACTTCAGTTTTGATGCTGATTTGTCGTAAATACATTCAACATTCGGAATGTTTTTACTTATACATTCGGAGATAAAATTAATTTTATTGTGTATTGCCTCAGTATGAGCCTGAATTACAACTGTATTGTTATAAAAATCCACAATTAGTCCCGGTATGCTGTCTGATTCGGCAAAAATCAATCTATATGCATTAGTACTATTCTGCTCTGAGAATAAAATTTTACGAAATTCAATGGCTGCTTTAATATTTTGTTCGAGGCAAATATTTTCGTTTTCCTCAAATCCGAAATGAATTAATTTTACTGCAATTGAGGAATCCGAATAATAACCAATACCTAATGGATTATTTTTGCTGTCAATTACTTTTACCCAGTCTCCCGTTCTGATATTTTTGGTTTTATTGTCTATTGCTCCGCTGAAAATCCACGGATGTTTTCTTTTTACGGAAGACTCTTTTCCGGGTTTTAACTTTATTGTTCCGGCTATCATATAAAAAAGTTTTTTGCAAAGATATTATTTATTTAATTTGCAGTTTTGGCAGTTACTAAATTTTAATGATTTGCAGTAGTTTGTTGATTTATGGAATGTCCGAATTGTCATAGAAGAGGAAATGCTTTGAAAAGAATTTTCTCAAAACGCGGTAACACCGGCACTCGCTTTTGTGTTTATTGTAACACCGAGGTTAGAATTATTTATAACTGGAAAAAGATATTTGTTTTATCATTACTAGTGTTAGTTTTGTTACTAGTATTAAATGTCCTTTTACAAATGCTCGGATGGCCGGGAATTACAAGTGGTTTTGCCGGGGGGATGGGCGGTGCTGTAATTGCAATTATGATTCGACGCGAACCTTATGTTAAAATCGAACTTGTTAATCCTCCCAAAACAAGAAAAAAAAGAAGGAACTAATGAATCAGCTTTTTTCAGTAGTGGATATTGAAACAACAGGTGGTGGTAAATATGAAAAAATTACCGAAATTGCGATTTTTGTTACCGATGGATATAATTTAGTAAGAAGTTTTCACAGTCTAATAAATCCTGAACGCCGAATACCACCATACATCGTGAACCTAACCGGTATCACAAACGAAATGGTAGAAGACTCTCCAAAGTTTTACAAAGTAGCAAAAGAAATTCTGGAAACCCTTAAGGATACTGTTTTTGTGGCACATAACGTAAATTTTGATTATGGTATTGTGAAAAAAGAATTTGCAGAGTTGGGATATAAATTCAGAATGAATACTTTATGCACTTTGCAGCTCTCTAGAAAACTTTTTCCGGGGTTGTCTTCGTATAGTCTTGGAGAATTGTGTAAAAGTCTGGAAATCGAACTATTTGGTAGGCATAGAGCTGCAGGAGATGCAAAAGCTACTATGCATCTTTTTAATATGATTTGCCGGAAAGATCTTGCTGAAAATAACGGATTAAATGTGCTGGGCTTTCAGTTTTCGGGATTATCACCAAAAATTAAGATTTCAAAGTTTCAAAATCTTCCTGATACAGTTGGAGTTTATTATCTCTATAATGAAAATGATGAATTAATTTACATTGGCAAATCAAAAAATATAAAACAAAGGGTTTTCTCTCATTTAAAGAATGAATGCTCCAAAAAATCTTTAAACATGCGTTCCGAAATTGCCGATGTTGATTATGTGGAAACCGGATTTGAGTTAATTGCTTTGATACACGAATCAAACGTAATAAAGAAACATAAACCAAAATATAACATTGCTCAACGCAGAAGTATTTACAACTGGGGAATTTATTTCTATGAAAATTCAGAAGGGTATTTTTGCTTTACCATAAAAAAAATTACCGACACCGACGAGATGTTTTTGACCATGCACTCATCACGAGACGAAGCCATCGAAACCATGCGGAATTTTTGTCAAAAATACCATCTTTGCACCAAACTATGCGGACTATATGAATCTGCAGGAGCTTGTTTTTATCATCAAATTGGTGAATGTGAAGGAGCCTGTTGTGGTGAAGAATCTCCTGATGATTATAACCTCAGAGCTCAAAAATTTATGGAAGAATTAAATATCGGCTACGATAATGTTTATATAATTCACGAAAACAAAGCTGAGAATATTACAGCATTTGTGAAAATTCAAAATTCACATTTCAAAGGATACGGATATTTTGACAGCTTCGAGGAAATTATTGATATTGACGATTTTCTTACACCCATGCCCGAAACCAGAGACATCAAACAAATTATTAAAACATACCTAAAAAAAAACTCTGATTACAAAATTGTGAAGATAAAACAGGCTTTAAATTCAGAAAGCTTTTAATTTATTCAATAAGATTTAATTTGTTCCGATGATATTTTTTTGGATAAATCTTTTTTATCTTTGCAAGGTAAAACTAAAATTGGTATGAAAAGAACAAAAATAGCTGATATTTTACAGCATTCGAAAGTTAACGAGGAAATTCTCGTAATGGGCTGGGTAAGGACAAAACGCATAAGTAAAAATGTTTGTTTCATCACATTAAATGACGGGTCTTGTTTGGCAAATCTTCAGATTGTGATTGACATAACCCCCGAAATAGATGAATTGTTGTCGCATGTTCATTCGGGAGCTGCATTAAAAATATTCGGAGTTACGGTTGAATCCCCCGGACAGGGGCAAGCTGTAGAATTGCATGCTAAGGAAATAACTCTATTAGGCGAAGCAAATCCTGAAGAATATCCTTTACAACCAAAAAAGCACAGCCTTGAATTTTTGCGTGAAATAGCACACCTGAGGTTCCGTACAAATACTTTTGGTGCAATATTCCGAATCAGACATGCCATGACGTATGCAATTCATAAATTTTTCAATGATAAAGGATTTTACAATATACATACACCAATAATTACAGCTTCGGATTGCGAAGGTGCAGGCGAAATGTTCAGGGTAACTACACTTGATTTATACAATCTTCCGAAAACAGAAGATGGAAAAATTGATTTTACACAAGACTTTTTCGGTCGCGAAACTAATCTAACCGTTTCGGGTCAGCTCGAAGCTGAACTTGCTGCTCTTGCTCTTTCGCAGGTATATACATTCGGACCGACTTTCAGAGCCGAAAATTCAAACACTGCTCGTCATCTTGCAGAATTCTGGATGATTGAACCCGAAATGGCATTCTACGACATCAACGATGATATGGATTTAGCAGAAGAAATGCTTAAATATCTTGTAAAATACGCCCTTGACAACTGTCGTGAAGACCTTGAATTTCTGCATAAACGCAGAGAAGAAGAGCAAAAACAAAAACCCCAAAACGAACGCGACGAAATGGGGCTAATACAAAGATTAGAATTTGTAATTAATAATAATTTCGAAAGAATTACCTATACACAGGCTATAGAGATTCTTATGAATTCCAAACCGAATAAGAATAAACAATTTGTTTATTCGGTTGATAAGTGGGGCACTGATTTACAAAGCGAACACGAAAGATATCTTGTGGAAAAACATTTTAAAAAGCCTGTTATAATTACCGACTATCCAAAAGAAATAAAAGCTTTTTACATGAAACTTAACGATGACGGGAAAACTGTAAGAGCTATGGATGTGCTATTCCCACAAATCGGAGAAATTATCGGGGGTTCGCAAAGAGAAGAAAATTACGATAAACTTATTGGCAGAATGAAAGAAGTGGGAATACACGAAAAAGATATGTGGTGGTATCTCGAAACAAGAAAATTCGGTTCAGTACCACATAGTGGTTTTGGTCTTGGTTTCGAGCGTCTTATGTTGTTTATTACCGGAATGTCTAATATCAGAGACGTAATTCCTTTTCCGCGTACTCCAAAAAATGCAGAATTCTAAAAATTTATTATATTTGAAAAAATAAATTAAAAAATGTTAAAACCGGGATTACAGCAAAAACTTCTTCAAAAACTTTCGCCTCAACAGATACAAATGATTAAGCTGCTTGAACTGCCGACAGTACAACTGGAAGAGAGGATAAAAAAAGAGCTCGAAGAAAATCCGGCTCTCGACGAAGGTCCTGACGACAGCGAGGACGAAAAATTTCAGGATAATCTCACAAACGAAGAGGAAGATAATTCTGCCGATAATTCCGACGATGAATTTTCTTTAGAAGATTATCTTCAGGACGAAGATGATGAAATTCCGGCATATAAACTTCAGGCAAATAATTATTCAAAAGACGACGAACATAAAGAAATCCCTTATTCTGCTGCAAAAACATTTCATGAATTTTTGCAAGAACAACTAATACTAAAGGATTTAACAGAAAAAGAAAAAATAATTGCTGAATATTTAATCGGCAATATTGACGAGGATGGATACCTTAGGAGAGAAATTGAAAATATAGTTGATGATATTGCTTTTTCTGCTAACATAGATGTAACAGAACAAGAAATTCTTAACGTTCTGGAGATAATTCAGGAATTGGATCCTCCCGGTGTTGGAGCTCAAAATTTACAAGAATGTTTGTTTATACAGCTCGAACGTAAAGAAGAACAAACTCAGGCAGTGAAAAATGCTAAAAGAATTATTGTTGATTGTTTCGAAGAATTTACTAAAAAACATTATCACAAGATTAAATCCAAATGCGATCTCGAAGACGAAGAGTTGAAGGAAGCTATTGATATAATTCTTAAACTCAATCCCAAACCGGGAAGTTCTTTTGGCGAACCTCAAACCAAATCCTTTAATGCAATAATTCCTGATTTTATTCTGGAAATTGAAAATAATAAAGTTATTGTTTCATTAAATTCAAGAAATACGCCGGAATTGCGGATTTCCAGGATGTTTTCTCAAATGTTAGAAGAATATTCTTCAAGTAAAAATAAAAATAACAAAGAAGCTATTGCCTTTATTAAACAGAAAATAGATTCTGCAAAGTGGTTTATTGATGCAATCAATCAAAGACAAAATACTCTTTTATTTACAATGAATGCAATAGCGGAGTTTCAGAAGGAGTTCTTTCTTACGGGAGACGAGACAAAACTGAAACCAATGATTTTAAAAGATATAGCTGAAATTACCGGACTAGATATCTCAACAATTTCGAGAGTAGCAAATTCTAAGTATGTTGCAACGCCTTACGGAAATTTTCCTCTGAAATATTTCTTTAGCGAAGGTATGCAAACCGAAACCGGAGAAGAAGTCTCAACCCGGGAAATTAAGCAGATCCTTAAGGAATGCATAGAAAATGAAAATAAATCAAAACCTTTAACCGACGATAAACTGGCTGAGATTTTGAAATCCAAAGGTTATATCATTGCTCGCCGTACAGTTGCAAAATATCGCGAACAACTTGGAATTCCGGTTGCCAGACTTAGAAAAGAGCTCTTATGAAAGATTTTAGTTTGAAGACTATTTTAAATTACTTAAATTATTGTTTCCATCCTTTGCTAATGACCAGCTTTGCTGTGTATATTTTATTTAACTCAGGCTATTATCTAAGTCAAATTAATTCGGATATTCGCATGATAATATACTCTATATTTTTTATTTCAACTTGTATTATTCCCTTATTATTCATTCCTATTTTATATTATTTTGGTTTGATAAGTTCATTTTTAAATCCGGTAAAATCTGATAAAATTATAATTCTTTTCACTACTTCACTAATATATTCGCTTTCATACTACTTTATGAGCAGAATATCAATGCCTCCGATTTTAATCAATATAATTCTGTCGGCAGTCATACTCAATGTTATTTCATTATTAATTTATTTTTTCAAAGATTTTAGTTTATATACAATGGGTTGGGGAGCAATGTTGGGGTATGTGGTTTTCCTTGCAGGAATTAAAGCTCTTACAGTATTAAATATCGGCATTGTTGTGATTTTTTTTGCTGGCTTAACCGGAACTCTTCGACTTTATCTTAATAGGAACAGTCCTGAAGATGTGTATGTTGGTTATTTAATAGGTTTTGTAGTTTTTTATTTAAGTAATTTGCTGTTAACATGAAGACCATTCTGATTTTTTTAATTTCTTTACTGATAGTATATTTTTTGTTTCATCTGTTTTTCAGATATATTCTTCCATGGTTGCTGAAACGTTGGATAAAATCATTAATGAAAAAGCCTCAAGACACTTCAATTTATGATAAAATAAAAAGGGAAGGTGAAATAACTGTTGATTATATTACATCAGAAAATGATTCCGGATCTGATTTTAAAGATTCCGGTGAGTATGTTGATTTTGAAGAAATTGACAAAAAAGAAAAAACATAATAATGAAATATTTACGAAAAATATTGTTTAAAATTTTTGGGATTAAATTATATCTTCGACTAGTTTCAAATTTGTATTTAAAGATGGTAAATCTTGGTTTTTTTAAAAATCAACATGCGGAGATACATTATTTGAAATCAATAATAAAACCCGGATTTGCCTGTATTGACATTGGTGCGAATCTGGGATATTACAGTTATTTTATGGCTAAGTATTGCGGTAAACAAGGACAGGTATATGCGGTTGAACCAGTTGGTCTGTTTACTGAAATCCTAAAAAAAAACACATCTAAATTCAAGAATATTACAATTTATCCTTATGCCCTTGGAGCAGAGAATTGTATTGTGAAAATGGCAATACCATTTATTGATGGAGTGCTTCATCATGGAATGACTAAAATTTCTAAAACCGAAAACTCGGGAAAAATTATTTATTTTGAAGCAGAAATGTGTGTTCCTGATAAACTATTTTCCGACCTCGAAAGGCTTGATTTTTTAAAAATTGATGTAGAGGGATATGAAAATATTGTGCTGACCAATATGAAAAATATTCTACAAAAATTTTATCCTTTGATTCAATGTGAATTAAGTGGCGAACTAAATCGGCGAAGTACAGTTAATTTTCTTAAATCACTTGGATTTAAGCCATTTATTTTAAAGAATCAAGAACTTGTTCCAATAGCCCCCGAAGAAATTGCTTTATGGGAAAAGGATTTTTATTTTCTTTATAACGGATTTAGTTAAACTCAAAAGTCAGTTCAAAATGACCTTTCTGAAAGTTTATATTGCAGTATTTAATTTGTTAGATAGACTTAAAATCTGATAATTAAAAACTTAAATTAAAAATATAGGTATTTTTTAATAAATTTTATTATTTTTGTCCCCCTGAAAATAAAATTAGTACTAATATAATTAAAAACTGAAAGCGTAATATGAAAACTTATCAAACTAATCAGATCAGAAATATCACGTTGGCGGGTAATTCCGGATCCGGGAAAACGACTTTGGCTGAAAGCATGTTATTTGTTGGCGGTGTTATCAATAGAAAAGGAGATGTTAACAGTAAAAATACCGTTTCGGATTATCGTCCGATTGAACAGGAAAACGGTTTGTCTCTTTTTTCATCAATACTTTACACTGAAATAGCAAATACAAAAATCAATATTATAGATAATCCGGGAATGGATGATTTTATTGGTGGATTATATTCCTCATTATTCCCAAGCGATATAGCAGTAATGCTTATAAACTCAACCAATGGCATCGAAGTAGGTACAGAAATTCACAATCGTTACCTCGAAAATGCCGAAAAACCAATGATTATTGTTTTAAATCATCTGGATCACGAAAAAACAAATTTTGAAAAAACTGTTCTGGAGATTAAGGAATTATTTGGGGGTAATGCTGTTTTGGCACAGTTCCCGGTAAATCCCGGTGTTGGTTTTGACTCAATAATTGATGTTATTACCAACAAAATGTACACTATTAAAGGAAATGAAATTGTAGTTTCTGAAATACCGGCTCAATATGCCGACGAAGCTGAAGAAGTAAAAACAGCTTTGATAGAAAAAGCAGCAGAAGCCGACGAATCTTTAATGGAATTATTCTTCGAAAATGATACTCTCACCGAAGAAGAAATGATGAGAGGTATCGCTGCCGGGTTACCACAAAGAGGAATTTTCCCTATTTTCTGTATTAATGCAAAAAATGATTTAGGAGTAAAGAGATTGTTGGAATTTATTGCTAATGTTGCTCCGTCGCCGGATAAATTTCCTGCTCCTAAAAATACTCAAGGCGAAGAAATTATTTGCGATGCAAACGGTAAGCCCGTAATTTTCCTTTTCAAAACTTCTATCGAAGAGCACATTGGTGAAATTTCATATTTCAAGGTTTTAAGTGGTACGCTAAATGAAAGCATTGACTTATATAACCCCAAAAATAATACTAAAGAACGTTTAGCGTCTTTGTTTGTTTGTGCAGGAAAAAACAGAACAAAAGTTGAAAAATTATTTGCCGGAGATATCGGAGCAACAGTAAAACTTAAAAGCTCAAAAACCGGTCATACTTTAGTAGCTCCGGGTATGGATATGGAAATGCCCGCAATTAAGTATCCGAATCCGAAACATCGTGTTGCAGTTAAACCATTAAGCGAAGGTGATGAAGAAAAATTAGGAGAAGCTCTCGGTAAAATGCGTGACGAAGATTCAACTATTATTTTCGAATATTCAAAAGAATTGCGTCAGCTTATTGTTCAAGGTCAGGGAGAATATCATCTTAATATTTTAAAATGGCATCTCGAAAATCAATTTAAAATCGCTGTTGAATTTTTAAAACCACGTATTCCTTACCGTGAAACTATTACAAAAGTTGCTTATGCTGATTATCGTCATAAAAAGCAATCCGGAGGAGCAGGTCAGTTTGGTGAAGTTCACTTGATTATTGAACCTTATGTAGAAGGTGCTCCTGATCCAACCGCATATAAAATTGACGGTAAAGAATTTAAAATTTCTGTTAGAGGAAAAGAAACTTACGATCTCGAATGGGGCGGAAAACTTGAATATTATAACTGTATAGTTGGTGGTGCTATTGATGCAAGATTCTTGCCTGCTATTTTAAAAGGTATAATGGAAAAAATGGAAGTTGCTCCGCTAACCGGTTCTTATGCCCGTGATATTAGAGTTTGTGTTGTTGACGGTAAAATGCACCCGGTGGATTCTAACGAAATTTCATTTAAACTTGCAGGTCGTAACGCTTTCAGTTTAGCTTTCAAAAAAGCTAATCCAAAGATTATGGAACCAATTTATAATCTCGAAGTTCTTGTTCCAAGCGACAGAATGGGAGATGTAATGAGCGACTTGCAAGGCCGTCGTGCTTTGGTAATGGGTATGAGCAGTCAAAAAGGTTACGAAAAAATTATGGCAAGAATTCCTTTAGCTGAATTGACTAATTACTCTACTGCATTAAGATCACTTTCAGGTGGTAGAGCTACTTATGAAATTACATTCCATGAATATCAACAAGTTCCACCAGATGTTCAGGAACAATTACTAAAAGAATACGAAGCTCAACAAGACGAAGAATAATAAAAAAAGGCGGGAAGTTTTCCCGCTTTTTTTTGCTAAATTAAAAAGGGCGGCTTTTAGCTGCCACCCTTTACTGACACAATTAAATGAGCAATCAGTTTCTTACAAGCTGCAGGGCCCCTTTTTGCTCAATTTTCACACTATATTTATCCTCTCCTCTTATGATGTAATAATATAATCCTTCGCTGGCTTCGTTTATCCCGCTTACTTTCCCGTCCCAACCATTATTTATGTCATTATTTGTCCAGACAATTTCTCCAAAACGGTTCATTATTATAATACTGTAATTGAAAATTTCTCCGTCATAAAAAACTTTAAATTCATCACCAATTCCATCACCGTTCGGAGTGAATATATTAGGCACTTTTAATGTATTACTTGATATTAAAATATCAATAGAATAAGATGAACTGCACTTTGTCCCTTTCACTATTGCCAGCAACTCAACGGTATATTTTCCGTCGTTTAAAAACTCAAACTCAAAATTATCATCTTCACTTACATTTTGTCCATTGATTTTCCAGATAAACTGTAGTTCGTCTTTCTTTTCGTAACCGGAGTCATCGAGTTTTGAGTAATTTCTGAAGAAATATTTTTTATTGTTTAATAAATCCTTTTCTGCAATGAAGAATGGGTTAATGTAAAGACTGTCTTTAATTAATATTGTGTCGTGTAGGTAGCAATTATTGGCATAATTAACTTTCAGTGTGTAAATTCCGGAATTCAAATTACTGAAGATACCTGTTCTTGATTCATATTCATTGTTTAATACGAAATTCTTAATTTGAGTAGAATTTTCTGCTGTAATAATTAATTTTCCGTTTGAACTTGAACAGAAATTCGGACTCGTTACTTTTTTCAACTTTGGTTTTTTTACCACTTCGATTTCTTTTATAATAGTGTTGTTACAAACTAAATTAGTAGAGGTGATTTTTACTTGTTTTGTTCCCGGATTGTGGAAGTTATACAATTTATAATTTGAATTATCGGTTTGTTTGAGGCTGTAGTCGTCTCCAAAAACTGTGAAACTTTGTGTTCCTTTTCCGGTAATTTTTAGGCTAACTTCCTGACCTTCACAAATTTTATCCTGCGATAAACTTACATTAAATTCAGGGATTTCGTTAAATCTGATTATTACTGTATCTCGATAAACAATCTCGGAATCTGTTTTTTGATAGATAACTTTGTAATTGCCGAATTTTTCTGCTTTGAAGTTTAACTTGTTGTTGCCGGATGTAAAATAAATGCCTTCCGGAATTATCAGGTAATCAATCTTGTCATTATAGTTAATGCTAATTTCTTTACCGCAGATAAGAGTGTCATTGATGTTAAAAACATTAGCTTTCGCAAAAACGATATTTTTATTTTGTTTTTCTGGCTTAGGCGTTACTATAGGTTTGGGATCTTCAATTTTCTGAATTGGGTTATTGTTTTTTACGAAATTATTCTCTTGGGGATAATTATTTTCAGATTTGTTCTGGCTTTCAATGATTACCGGGTTTATTTCTTCAATCGCTTTTTCTGGTAATAGGAAGTAAACAGCAATAGGAATAATTGTGAGAGCTGCAATGAAATAGTACTTATTGAGATTTAAAAATTCCCAAAAAGTTTTACGCGGATAATTTTTTCTGATATTCTCAAAAACCTGTTCAGATGGAATATCAGTGTAATTTTCCAGTTTTTGTTTTAATATGTTATCAAAATCACTCATTTGAATCTTTCATTAATCATTTTAATCAATGCTTCTCTTGCCTTTTTTAATTGTGTGCGGCAAGTAACCTCATTGATATTTAACATTTCGGCGATTTCGGCATGTTTATAACCTTCCACCACATACAAATTGAAAACTGTTCTGTAACCAACGGGTAACAGTTTTACCAGTTTTAAAATTTCTTCGGCACTTAATTCTTCGATAACGCTATTGTTTATATTCAGGTTTTCGTGCATAACATCATCCATATTATCAAAATCAAATTTCCTTTTTGATTTTATGTAGTTAATAGCGTTATTTACTGTTAATCGCCTTATCCAACCTTCAAAAGAACCTTTAAATTCATATTCAGTAATCTTTTCAAGAATTTTTATAAAACAATCTTGTAAAAGATCTTCTGCTTCTTGTCTGTCTTTTGTATATCTTAAACATATACCGAAAATGACTGGAGAGTATAATTTGTACAATTCATCAAAAGCCTTATGAGACTTTTTCTGACATTGTTTTATTAACTTCTCGTTATCAATCATTTTTCTGTATTAAGACAATCGGGAAAATAAAAATGTTGTTTCGGAAAATTAATTTTCTCGCATTAAATGTAAAACTCCTTGTATATTATATTCTTTATCATCCCAACCTGTGGCTTTGATAATGTAATAATAAACTCCTGGAGCTGCTTTAGTTCCGCCTTCGAGGTTACCATCCCAGCCGGCTTCGTAATCCTGCCAGTTTTCCCAGGTATAAACAACTCTACCGTAACGATTTACGATTTGTCCTTTGAAGGTTTTTAAAGTTCTTGCCTTAACCTGGAAAAAATCATTTATGCCGTCGCCGTTCGGAGAGAAAATATTTGGTATTTCTAACATACTTTCATCGTCAACTTGAATGCATGCTTCGAGTCGAGCAGTATCTCTACATTCGGGTAAGTCTCTATTCATTACTATTAGGAATGGTTCATAACATCCTGATTTGGTATAGGTGTGTTCAACCATCGGGTCGCAGTTTTTGAGTTTAGTACCATCCCCGAAGTTCCATTCACAGCGTTTACGAACATCATCGTAAATTGAATTATTAAGGAATGTAACAACAGCATTTGGTGCAACAAGGTTTTCGAGATCAACAGAGGCTGCAACTTCCATTTGTGCATCAATCATGCCT